>NZ_KB944473.1:0-92495 GCF_000389805.1 Cupriavidus sp. GA3-3 | reverse complement strand
GATTCGCTGACGGTGTCCTCCGCCGACCAGAGCGCGCAGCAGACCATCAAGGTCGACATCACCGGTGCCAACGACCACGCCACCATCTCGGCCTCGGCCAGTGAGGACAAGGCGGTCACCGAAGCCGGCGGCGCAGGCAACACCGACCTCGGCGACGCCTCCGCCAGCGGCAAGCTGACGGTTACTGACGTCGATGCCGGTGAAGCGCACTTCGCCGCGGTGGCGCCGGACAGCCTGGTCGGGCAGTACGGCACCTTCACCTTCGACAGCAACACCGGCGCCTGGACCTATACGCTGGACAACACCAAGGCCGATGCGCTGATCGCGGGCCAGCAGGTCAGTGATTCGCTGACGGTGGCTTCGGCCGACCACACGGCGCAGCAGACCATCACCGTCAACATCACCGGCGCAAACGACTACGCTACGATCACGGCTTCAGCCAGCGAGGACACCTCAGTGACCGAAGCCGGCGGGGCAGGAAATGCCATTCCCGGCGACCCCTCCGCCCGCGGCACGTTGACAGTCAACGATGTCGATACCGGCGATGCGCACTTTGCCGCCGTGCCGCCAGCGAGCCTGGTCGGCCAATACGGCGCCTTCACCTTCGATAGCGGCACCGGCGCCTGGACCTACACGCTGGACAACAGCAAGGCGCAGTCCCTCGCCGCGGGCCAGCATGTGACCGACTCGCTGTCCGTACAGTCGGCCGATCTCAGTGCCACCCAGGCCATCACCGTCAACATCACAGGTGCCAACGATGCTGCGGTGAATGCCGTTCCCCTTGCGCAGGTGGTCAACGAAGATACGCCATTGGTGTTCCGTACGGCCAACGGCAATGCACTCAGCATCTCTGACGTGGACAACGCGAGCCACACCGTGACGCTGAGCGCAAGCCACGGCGCGATCACGCTGAATGGCGTTGCCGGGCTGCAGTTCCTGTCGGGCGACGGCACCGCGGACAGCACCATGACATTCACGGGCAGCGATGCGGCAATCAATGCTGCGCTGAATGGAATGAGCTTCCTTGGCGAGAAGGATTATGCGGGCGCCGCGTCGGTGCAGATCCAGACCAGCGATGGCGCTTTGGTCGATACCGATACGGTGGCGATTACGGTCAATCCCGTCAATGACGCGCCGGTGGCAGCCGAGGACGTTGTCTATGTTTCGACTAACACCGACAACATTCTGATTCCGGTGAGCGCGCTGCTCGGCAACGACGTCGATATCGACGGGCGGGCCTTGTCCATAAACCCGCTCAGTCTGACCTCAAGCACGCTTTCCGGCCTGAGGCTTGTCACCGAAAGCAATTACAGCTTCGTCGCGTTCGACAGTCCCAACAGCAAGGGGGTGGCAACCTTCAGCTATACCGTCGAAGACGGGGCAGGTGGCAGCAGCACGGCGACGGTGACCGTCAATGTCGTGGACAAAAACGGCTTTTCGCTTGATCAGGCCAGCTACCAGGCTTCCTATCTGGAGGGTGGCAGCAATCCCGACAGCATGACTGGTGCCGTTGCGGGTGACATCTTCATTGGCGGACGTGGTACCGACATCCTCAACGGCGGGAACGGCGACGACGTCTTGAGAGGGGGCGCCGACAACGACACCCTCAACGGCGGGATCGGCGACGACGTCTTGAGAGGTGGCGCCGACAACGACACCATCGACGGGGGGGTGGGCATAGATATGCTGGATTTCTCCGATGCCACCGGCGCGGTCTCCTTCACGTTGATCCAAAGTAGCACCCTCGTCAAGGTGCTTGTGGGCGCGACGCCCGGACTAGGTACCGACAGCTACGCGAACATGGAGGGCGTGATCGGCTCGGCGTTTGTCGACACGCTGACCGGCAGCTCCGCCAACGACGTCATTCGCGGTGGCGCGGGCGATGACACCATCAACGGCGGCGACGGCATCGACCTGCTTGATTTCTCCGATGCCACCGGCGGGGTTGTGTTCACGCTGACGCAGAGCGGCAGCCCCACCACGGCAGGCCCGGGCGTGACTGGCCTCGGTGCCGACAGCTACAGCAACATGGAAGGCGTCATCGGCTCCGCCTTCAACGACAACCTCACCGGCTCTGCCGGCAACGACGTGCTGCGTGGCGGCGCGGGCAACGACGTGTTGGTCGGAGGCGCCGGCAACGACGTATTGACCGGCGGCGCCGGCGCCGACACACTGACCGGCGGCAATGGCAGCGACACCTTTCGCTTTCTGCGCGCGGACCCCGCTTCGGTCGACACCATCACCGACTTCGGTGCGGCTCCCGTGGCTTCCGGTGGCGATGTGCTAGATCTTTCCGATCTGCTTTCCGGTGTTGGCGTGAACCCTGCCAATGCGGCGCAGTTCGTCCGCCTTTCGGAGGTGGGTGGCAACACCGTGGTCAGCCTGGATCGTGACGGCAGTGGCACGGCGGCTGCATTCCAGGACGTGGCGGTGCTGCAGGGCGTGGTCGGGCTCGATCTCAACACGCTGTTGAGCAACGGCAATCTCCACACCGCCTGAGGCGGGCGATCGGTGGCGGATTCAGAGAGGGAAATGCAGGGCGGCAGTAAAGCCGGAATCCGGCGCAGTTGAAAACCATAATAACGGGTAGCGCACCGCTTCCCGTATCGCGCAGGCGCCGGCCAGCGCGATGCGCGGCAGCGGGTGCGCCCGAGCGGGGGAAGCATGACAACGACATGGTGCCGGCTGGCACATGTACTGCTATGGGCCGCCATGGTGGTGCCGCATCACGCGGCAGCCCAGGTGCTGCGCCAGGCAGTCGAGCAAGCCGTGCATACCAATCCCGAAGTGCTGGCGGCGGGCAGCCGCCGGCTGGCCGCGGACGAGGGGCTGACGCAGGCGCGCGCCGGTTACCTGCCGCGGGTCGATGTCAATGCCGCCACCGGTCGCGTACGCCTGGACAGCCACAGCACCCGGCTGATGGGCCTGTCCGACTCTTCCTATGCCAGCCACGCCGCCGGCGTGACGATCTCGCAGATGCTGTTCGACGGCTTTGCCACCAGCAGCGATGTGGAGCGCCAGGGCGCACGGATCGACGGCGCGGCCTATCGGGTCGGCGCGACTGCCGAAGACATCGCGCTGCGCACGGTCGGCGTTTATGTGGAGGTCCTGCGGCGTCAGGAAACCGTGGCCATCGGCCTGGCCAATCTGGAAGCGCACCAGCACATCTATGACCAGATCCGGCTTGGCGCCGACAACGGGGTGCTGCGCCGCGCCGATCTCTATCAGGTCGAAAGCCGCCTGGCGCTGGCCAAGGCCAGCCTGCGGGCGGAGCAGGGCAGCTTGCAGGACGCCATGACAGCCTATTTACGCGTGGTCGGCGCGCCGCCGGAGGTCTTGTCCAGGCCGGACTCGCTGTCGACGCTGCTGCCTGCCACCGAACGGGAGGCGCAGCAGGTGGCAAACGCCAATCACCCCGCGCTGGGTGCCGGGCAGGCCGATATCGCCGAAGCCCAGGCCGGGCGTTCGCTGGCCAAGGCCGCGTTGTGGCCAAGGCTGGATCTCGAGGTCGGCGTGGCGCGCGACCGCGACCGCGTGCTCGGCACCACCGACGAGCGCAGCGTGATGCTGCGCGTGCGCTACAACCTGTTTCGCGGCAACGCCGACAAGGCGCGCATCAACGAGGCCGGCTACCAGGTCCAGGAAGCAGAGCAGAATCTGGACCGTCTGCGCAGACAGGTGCAGGAGGCCGTATCGCAGGCCTATAACGCCCACCTGACGGCGAAGGACCGTCTGGTGAGCCTCAAGCAATACGTGGAGGCCAGCGATGCCACGCGCGTCAGCTACGGCAAGCAATTCCGGATTGGGCAGCGCAGCCTGCTTGACCTGCTGAATGCCGAGAACGAGTACTTCAGCGCCAGCTCGGCCTACGTGACCGGCAAGTACAACGAACTGGCCAGCCAGTACCGCATCCTTGCCGGCATGGGCTTGCTATTGGCGACCCTGCAGGTGCCGCCGCCCCAGACGGGGATTGTGCAGGTAGGGCAGCGGGCAGCGCCGCCGGTGGGACAGAGGTAGCGGGGGGACGGTGCCGGGCAAGCCGGCAGCCATGCTTCAGCCGCCGGCCACCGGAGATCCTGACCCGGCCCGCATCAGCGCGGCAAAGCCTCTCCCCGCAATCCCCGCATCCGATACTCTCCCGGCGCCACGCCCGTCCATTTCTTGAAGGCCCGGTGGAACGTGCTCGGTTCTGAGAAGCCAAGCCGCAGCGCCACGTCCTGCAGCGTCATGCCGGGGCGCTCCATCATGCCGATGGCCACGTCACGGCGCAGGCTGTCCTTGATGCTCTGGTAGCCGCTGCCCTCGTCGCGCAGCCGGCGGCGCAGGGTCTGGGGCGTGAGCCGCAGCATCTGCGCCATCTGCTCCAGCGACGGCAGTTCGTCATCCAGGTGGGAGCGCAAGTGCTGCCGGATGCGCTCGGCAAGGCAGCTGTTGTCGCGGTAGCGGATCAGCAGGTTGCGCGGCGTCTCGCGCAGGAACTCGCGCAGGCTGGCGGCGTCCTGCATCACCGGCATGCGCAGGCTG
Source organism: Cupriavidus sp. GA3-3 (assembly GCF_000389805.1). NCBI lineage: Bacteria > Pseudomonadati > Pseudomonadota > Betaproteobacteria > Burkholderiales > Burkholderiaceae > Cupriavidus > Cupriavidus sp. GA3-3. Next base: position 87,971 of record NZ_KB944473.1, on the reverse strand, counting down.
GCGCCATCGAAATGCAGCACGGAGACAGGCTGGCCGTAATGCACGGCGGCCTTGAAGACGCGCTCGGTCTCGGGGCCGCCCTGCGACGGCGCCGCGCTCAGGTCGACCCGCGCCAGCGGGATATGGCCGGCCACCAGCCAGCTGAGCAGCGCGTAGGCATGGAACACGAAAGTCGATTCGGCAAAGCTGCGGCAGGCCGAGGCCGGCGCACGCGGATGCAGCACCACGGAGGCGGCCTTGCCGTCGGCGCTGACATGCAGGCGTGGCGCGAAGGCGTCGATATGGAGCCGGTACAGCCGCAAGCCGGCTCGGATGGCGTCTTCCAGCGTGGCGCAATGGATCAGGTTGCGGCACGCCTGCGCAAACACGCCCGGGGTCACGGGCCGGTCCAGCAGCCCCCATAGTTCATCGCGCATGACGCGGCGCAGCGTGCGGATCAGCGCCGCGTACTGGCCCTGGGTGACGCGCGCATTGGGCGAGGCCAGCAGCGCCGGCGAAATCCCGGCCCGGCGCAGCAGCGCGGCAATGTCGTGGCCCAGCCGGCGCGGGCCCAGCAGGATGTGATCCACATGCTGGATCGCAATGGTGTGGCGCGCCGAGGCCTGCGGCGCCGTGCCGGCCGGGGCCTCGGTGCGGCCCGGGACACGGCCGTGCCCGGGCGCCGGCGGCAGTGCGCTGCCGGCGAGGTGCAGCTTGCCTGGCACGGGCGGGCGCGGCGATGACAGGACAGCGGTATGCATGGGGCTCCTCATCACGGTGGCGCGTCGGCGCCGGCACCGCGGAACGGCTGGCTCCGCGGGCGTTCCAGGACGTTTCGCCACATCGTCCCGGCACCTTAGCAAGCCGCGGCCGCACCGCACAATCGGGATTTGCCAAAGGCTGCCTTCCATCTGAGCGATTCGGCCAATCATTTTGGCTTGTCTGGTCATTGTCCACGCACCGCAGCATCGCGCACTCTCCGGCTGATACCGATACAAGGCCGGCGCACCGGCCCGGACGGGACCAGAAACGGGGCAACCACCCGTTCCCCGCCTCAGGAAAAACAATGGAGACAACAACACATGCAGGCAGATCGTCGTAGTGCACTGTGGCGCTTTGGGGCCGGATTGCTGGCGTGGAGCGGCGTTGCCGCCGGGATGCTGGGGGCGGGCGCCGCGCTCGCGCAGAGCGAATTCCCGGCGCGCACCGTGCGCATGGTCGTGCCCTTCCCGGCAGGTGGCGCCACCGATGTGCTGGCCCGCGCCATTGCCGAAGGGCTGGGCAAGGCCTGGAAGCGCCCGGTGGTGGTGGAAAACCGCCCGGGTGCGAGCGGCATGCTCGGCGCCGAGGTGGTCGCCCGTGCCGAGGCCGACGGCTACACCGCGCTGCTGACGATCACGCCGCTGGTGCAGGCGCCAAGCCTGTATGCCCGGGCGCCCTATGACCCGGTGAAGGATTTCGCCGCGGTGTCCGAGCTCGGCACGACCAACCTGGTGTTCGCCGTCAACAGCAATGCGGTGCCTGCCACCAACCTGAAAGACTTCATCGCGCAGGTTCGCGCCAAGCCGAAGCAGTTCTCCTACGGTTCGTTCGGGGCCGGCTCGAGCGGCCACCTGTACGGCGAGGTCTTCAACGAGGCCGCCAAGATCGACATGCTCCATGTCTCATACAAGGGCGAGGCTCCGGAGCTGAACGACCTGCTGGGCGGCCAGGTGCCGGCGGCGGTGATCTCGGTGATGGGCGCCAAGCCCCACGTCGCCACCGGCCGCCTGCGCGCCCTCGCGGTGACTGGCCCCGCGCGCGCGCCGCAACTGCCGGATGTGCCGACTTTCCGCGAAGCCGGCATTGAAGGCATGGATGCGATGGGCTGGTTCGGGTTGCTGCTGCCGGCCGCCACGCCGCGGCCGATCGTTGAGAAGTTCTCGGCGGACGTCAACCGCGTGCTGGCCCAGCCCGACGTGCGCAAGCGCATGAACGAGCTTGGCGTGATCCTGACCGGCAGCACGCCGGACGCGTTTGCCCAGACCATCCAGGCCGACTATGTCCGCTGGGGCAAGGTGATCCGCACCAGGAACATCCGCCTGGATTAAGCCATTCCCGTTTGACCTGCATCGATTGCTGCATATGAAGCCTGCTACAAGTACCCGCGAGCCGTTCCGCTCCCCCGCCTGGCCGCCCGGCCTGCCGGCCACGCTGCATACGCCTCGCACCAGCCTGTTTTATAACGTCGAGGCGGCGGCGCACCGCTATCCGGACAAGACCGCGATCCAGTATTTCGGCACCGCGATTTCCTACGGCCAGCTGCAGGACGAGATCGAACGGATGGCCGGCTACCTGCAGCAGGCCTGCGGCATCGAGCCGGGCGACCGGGTGCTGCTGTTCAGCCAGAACTGCCCGCAGTTCATCATTGCCTACTACGCGATCCTGCGCGCCGAAGGCGTGGTGGTCCCGGCCAACCCGATGTGGCTGGAGGCCGAACTTGCCCACGTGGTCCAGGACAGCGGCGCGGTGGCCGCCTTTGCCGGCAGCGAGCTGTACCAGCGCGTGGCACCGCTGCACGGCCCGGCGCTGCGCCATGTGATCCTGCACGACTACGCCGGCATGCTGCGCGACGACGGCGGCCTGGCGGTGCCGGCCTGGCTGCGCGAAGCGCCGCCCGCGCCGCAGGCCGCGCCCTCCGGCGCCATGCCGGTGGCCTGGGACGCGGCCAGCGCCGCCGGGCACCGGCCGCTGCCGCACCAGGCCGGCTACGACACGCTGTGCATGCTGGCCTATACCTCCGGCACCACCGGCCATCCCAAGGGCTGCATGCATAGCCACGGCACGCTGATGACCGCGGCGGCCGGTGCGGTGATCTGGCGCGGCGCCACGCCCGAATCCGTGGTGCTGGCCGTGGCGCCGATGTTCCACCTGCTGGGCATGCAGAACTGCATGAACTCGCCGCTCTACCTGGGCGCCACCGTGGTGCTGATGCCGCGCTGGGACCGCGCGCTGGCCGCGGACCTGCTCGAGCGCTACCGCGTCTCGGTCTGGGGGGCGCCGCCGGCGATGATGGTGGACTTCTTCTCGCAGCCGGGAATCGACGCGCGCGACCTGTCGAGCCTGGCCTACGTCGGCGGCGGCGGCGCGGCCATGCCCGAAGCGGTGGCCAATATGCTGCAGGAACGCTTCGGCCTGCCCTACGTCGAGGCCTACGGCATGACCGAGACCGCGGCCTTCATCCTGTCCAACCCGCGCAACCAGCCCAAGCGCGAATGCCTGGGCATCGCCACCTTCGGCGTGGACGCACGCGTGGTCGATCCCGAGACGCTGCAGGAACTGCCTTGCGGCGAGACCGGCGAGATCGTGGTCCACGGCGGCCAGGTGATGCTGGGCTACTGGAACAACCCGGAAGCCAACGCGGCCACCTTCATCGAGCTTGGCGGCAAGCGCTTCCTGCGCACCGGCGACCTCGGCTTCATGGACGAGCAAGGCTACTTCTTCATGCGCGACCGCCTCAAGCGCATGATCAACGCGTCCGGCTACAAGGTCTGGCCGGCCGAGGTGGAGAACCTGCTGTACGGGCACCCGGCCATCCACGAAGCCTGCGTGATCGCCGCCCGCGACCAGCGCCGCGGCGAGACCGTCAAGGCCGTGGTGGCGCTGCGCCCGGAAGCACGCGGCACGGCCGACGCCGACCCCGAACGCATCATGGCCTGGTGCCGTGAGCATATGGCCGCGTACAAGGTGCCGCGCATCGTCGACGTGGTCGATGCGTTGCCCAAGTCGGCCACCGGCAAGATCCTGTGGCGCGCCCTGCAGGAGCGCGAGATGCAGGCGGACCACCCGAGCGCCTGACACCAGCGGCGAATTCAGCAAAGAGAGAGACAGCATGCAGCAAAGCAGACGCAACTGGCTGGCACAGGCCGGCACCCTGGCCGGCGCGGCCATCCTCGGCGGCGCGGGCAGCGCCTTCGCGCAGCAATCGTATCCGAGCAAGCCGATCCGCATGATCGTGCCGTACCCGGCCGGCGGCGGCACCGACACCGTGGGCCGCCTGATCGGCCAGCGCCTGGCCGAAAGCCTGGGCCAGCCGGTGGTGGTCGAAAACAAGCCCGGCGCCAGCGGCATGCTGGGCAACGACACCGTCGCCAAGGCGCCGGCCGACGGCTACACCATCCTGCTGGCGATCACGGCCCTGATCCAGGCGCCGGCCCTGTACAAGCGCACGCCATACGACGTGGCCAGGGACTTCACGCCGGTCTCGCAGATCGCCAAGTCGTCCGACCTGTTCGTGGTGCCCAACCGCGTGCCCGCCAGCAATATGCGCGAGTTCCTGGCGCTGGCCAAGGCGGGCAAGCTCAGCTATGGCTCCTACGGCAACGGCACCTCGTCGCACCTGCACGGCGAGCTGCTCAAGCAGCAGGCAGGCATCGAGCTCGCGCATATCCCTTACAAGGGTGCGGCGCCGCTGATGAGCGACCTGCTCGGCGGCCAGGTGGACAGCGCCTTTGTCGACGTGACCTCGGCCAACGCCTACCTGGGCAGCAACAAGTTCAAGATCCTCGGCATCACCGGCACCCAGCGCTACAAGGCGCTGCCCAATGTGGCGACCTTCACTGAACTGGGCCTGCCGGGGTTCGAGCCCAACGGCTGGTACGGGCTGTTCCTGCCGGCCAACGCGCCCAAGGATGTGACGGCGAAGCTGGCGGCAGAGACCGCGCGCATCGTGCGCCTGCCCGAAGTGACGCAGAAGCTGGCCGGCATGGGCCTGCAGCCGGTCGGGTCCACGCCGCAGGAACTGGCGGCCGTGGTCGCCGGCGACACACCCAAGTGGGCCAAGATCGTGCGCGACGCCAATATCCAGCTCGACTGAAACCCGCCTCCCGGAGCCTACCGATGGAAACCATCCGCTTCGCCGTCGAGGACGGCATCGCCACGCTGACGCTGGACTCGCCGGCGCGCAAGAACGCGCTGTCCTTGCCGATGCGCGACGAGATCGGCGAAGTGATTCGCCGGGTACGCGCCGACGACAGCGTGCGCGCGCTGATCCTGACCGCCGCCGGCACCGATTTCTCGTCGGGCGGCGACATCAGCTCGATGCAGGTCGAGATCAATGCCGAGCAGGGCCGCAAGCGCCTGCACAAGGTGCACGGCTGGCTGGAAGACCTGATCCAGCTCGACGTGCCGGTCATCGCCGCGGTGGACGGCGCGGCCTATGGCGCGGGCTTCAGCCTGGCGCTGACGGCCGACATCATCCTGGCCACGCCGCGCGCGCGCTTCGGGCTCCCGTTCCTGCGCATGGGGCTGGTCCCCGACTGTGGCGTGTTCTACACGCTGCCGCGGATGATCGGCCTGCAGCGGGCCAAGGCGCTGATGTTCTCGATGCGCGAGCTGAACGCCCAGGCCGCGCAAGACCTTGGCATCGTCATGGAAATCGTGCCGGCGGACAGCCTGCAGGAACGTGCGCGGACGCTGGCGCAGGCCTTCACCGAGGCCTCGCCGGTGGCGGTGGGCCTGACCAAGCAGGCGCTGAACGCCTCGCTGAACCAGGACCTGCACACCATGCTGGCGATGGAAGCGGACGGGCAGGGCATTGCCTTCTCCACTGCCTATCGCCGCGAGGCTGCCGACCGCTTCATGGCCAAGCAGCCGCTGCGCTACCGCTGGCCGGACTGAGCGGCGGCGCCGGTCATGCTGCCCCGCAGCATCCGGCTGCCTCGCCAGTCTGTCGTTTACGTATATAGGCGGGTGCTGGCCGGACAGTACCGGTCGCCTGTTCATTTTCTCGTTTACCCTGATACCAGCACACCATATGGGATCCCACGACCAGCACACGGCGCCTGCCGTACGCCAGACCCCCTGGATGACCGAAGACCTGGGGATGTTCCAGGAAACCGTGCGCCGCTTCATCGAGCGCGAACTGGCGCCCAACGAGGCCCGCTGGGCCGACCAGGGCTATATCGACCGCGAGGTCTGGCGCCGCGCCGGCCAGATCGGGCTGCTGTGCGCCAGCATCCCCGAGGAATACGGCGGCGGTGGCGGCACCTTTGCCCACGAGGCCGTCATCACCCAGGAAATGTCGCGCGCCGTCTGCACCAGCCTTGGCAATAATGTGCACAGCGGCATCGTGGCACATTACCTGCTCAACTACGGCACGGAAGCGCAGAAGAAGAAATGGCTGCCGCAAATGGCCAGCGGCGAAATGGTGGCGGCCATTGCCATGTCGGAACCTGGCGCCGGTTCCGACCTCAAAGCGATACGCACCCGCGCGGTGCGCGAACAGACCGAAAACGGAGACTGCTATCGCATAAACGGTGCAAAGACCTTCATCACGAACGGGTATCACGCCGACCTGGTCTGCGTGGTGGCCAAGACCGATCCGGAAGCCGGTTCGCGCGGCGTGTCGCTGGTCATGGTGGAGACGCGCGACCTGCCGGGTTTCCGTCGTGGCCGCATTCTCGAGAAGATCGGGCAGAAAGGGCAAGACACCGCCGAGCTCTTCTTCGACGACGTGCTGGTGCCGTGCGACAACCTGCTGGGCACGCAGGAAGGTCAGGGTTTCTACCAGCTTATGCAGCAGCTGCCGCAAGAGCGCATGATCATTGCGCTCGGGGCCGTGGCGACCATGCAGCGCGCCATCGAGCTGACCACCGAATACGTGCGCGAGCGCAAGGTGTTTGGCCAGCCGCTGGCCGATCTGCAGAACACGCGCTTCAAGCTGGCGGAGTGCAAGACGGTCGCCACCATTGCCGCGACCTTCGTCGACGATTGCATGCTGCGCCTGATGGACGGCAAGCTCGACGCTGCCACGGCCGCCATGGCCAAGTGGTGGTGCACGCAGCAGAACTGCCAGGTCATCGACGAGTGCCTGCAGTTGCACGGCGGCTACGGCTACATGCTTGAATACCCGATCGCGCGTATGTATGCGAATGCACGCGTGAGCAAGATCTTCGGCGGCTCCAACGAGATCATGAAGGAGCTGGTCGCGCGCACGCTTTGACGCGCCTGCTATCAGCAGTGTGCGCGTGCTAGTGCGCGCAAACGCGTAAGAAAATGCGGAAAAACGAAAGCCGACACCAGTGCCGGCCTTCGTGCGTATGGTTACAAAACCGGATGTGCACGGATGGCGGGAAAGGTGTAAGGTGTTTCACAAGCATGGTCAATGGCCCGTCGCGTGCGGGGGCAAGGTCCGAGCGGAATGCAGCCAAAAGCTGAAGCGAATTCATGCAGAAAATGCAGCAACGAAACAGTCGTTGCATCGATGCAAGATTTGTCAACTCGGATTCCACCATCGCCGTTATTTGACTATGATGAAGTAAAGACTTCGCAACATGACAGGTCGCCAGGCCGGGGTGGTGTGCCGCGAACGTTGCGCGAAGCCTTAGGGGTAGCACGCCTCGGACGTGAACTCTGACGGGAGTGAGGTATGGACATTTTTGGCCATTACGCTACGCGCTTCGAAGCTCGCAAGGAAGAGGAATACAGCATCCAGGAGTACCTGGAGATCTGCAAGAAGGATCCGACTGCCTACGCGACTGCTGCAGAGCGCATGCTTGCCGCCATCGGCCAGCCTGAGCTGGTGGATACCCACCATGACCCCAGGCTGTCCCGCCTGTTCTTCAACAAGGTCATCCGCATCTATCCGGCCTTCCGCGACTTCTATGGCATGGAGGACACGATCGAACAGATCGTCTCGTTCTTCAAGCACGCGGCGCAGGGCCTGGAAGAGCGCAAGCAGATCCTCTACCTGCTCGGGCCTCCGGGTGGTGGCAAGTCCTCGCTCGCTGAAAAGCTCAAGGCGCTGATGGAGGAGATCCCCATCTACGCGCTCAAGGGTTCGCCGATCCATGAGTCGCCGCTGGGGCTGTTCGCGCCAGAGGAGGACGGCAAGATCCTGGAAGAGGACTACGGCATTCCGGTCCGGTATCTGAACACCATTGCCTCGCCATGGGCGGTCAAGCGCCTGCACGAGTTCAACGGCGATATCACCAGGTTCCGGGTGGTCAAGCTGCGCCCTTCGGTGCTGTCGCAGATTGCGATCTCGAAGACCGAGCCTGGCGACGAAAACAACCAGGATATTTCCTCGCTGGTCGGCAAGGTCGACATCCGCAAGCTGGAAGATTTTCCGCAGGACGATCCGGACGCGTACTCCTATTCCGGCGGGCTCTGCCTGGCCAACCGCGGCCTGCTCGAGTTCGTTGAAATGTTCAAGGCGCCGATCAAGGTCCTGCACCCGCTGCTGACGGCAACACAGGAAGGCAACTACAAGGGCACCGAAGGCTTCGGCGCGATCCCGTTCGACGGCATCATCCTGGCGCACTCGAACGAGGCCGAGTGGACGACCTTCAAGTCGGACAAGAACAACGAGGCTTTCCTGGACCGGATCTATATCGTCAAGGTGCCGTACGTGCTGCGCGTGTCCGACGAGGTGAAGATCTACGACAAGCTCTTGCGCAGCAGTTCGCTGTCGGCCGCGCCGTGCGCGCCCAACACGCTGAAGATGATGGCGCAGTTCGCGGTGCTTACGCGCATCAAGGAGCCCGAGAACTCCAATGTCTTCTCGAAGATGCGCGTCTATGACGGCGAAAGCCTGAAGGACGTGGATCCGAAAGCGAAGTCATACCAGGAATACCGCGACTACGCCGGCATCGACGAAGGCATGAACGGGCTGTCGACGCGCTTTGCGTTCAAGGTTCTGTCCAAGGTCTTCAACTTCGACAACACCGAAGTGGCGGCCAACCCGGTGCACCTGCTGTACGTGCTCGAACAGCAGATCGAGCGCGAGCAGTTCCCGCCGGAACAGGAAGCCAAGCTGCTGTCGTACATCAAGGAGTACCTGACCACTCCGTTCGTGGAGTTCATCGGCAAGGAGATCCAGACCGCCTACCTGGAGTCGTATTCGGAGTATGGGCAGAACATCTTCGACCGCTATGTGGTGTTCGCCGACCTGTGGATCCAGGACCAGGAGTACCGCGATCCCAATACCGGCGAGATCCTCGACCGCAACGCGCTGAACGACGAGCTTGAGAAAGTGGAGAAGCCCGCGGGTATCTCGAACCCGAAGGACTTCCGCAACGAGATCGTCAACTTCGTGCTGCGGGCGCGAGCCAACAACAGTGGCAAGAATCCGGTCTGGACCAGCTATGAAAAGCTGCGGATGGTGATCGAGAAGCGCATGTTCTCCACCACGGAGGACCTGCTGCCGGTGATCTCGTTCAATGCCAAGTCTTCGCGCGAAGACCAGGATAAGCACGAGAACTTCGTCAACCGCATGGTCGAAAAGGGGTACACGCCCAAGCAAGTGAGACTTCTGGTGGAGTGGTATCTGCGCGTAAGAAAGTCATCGTAACGGCGCCGCGGAACAGGTCTCTCAACGAGGGCAACATATGGCTACGGTCATCGATCGGCGCGAGAACGGCGGCAACAAGAGTGCCGTCAACCAGCAACGTTTCATCAAGCGCTACCGCGAGCAGATCCGGCAAGCGGTGGCAAAGGCGGTGTCCGGCCGGAAGATCATGGACATCGAGCAGAGCGGCCAGGTGTCCATTCCGGTCAAGGACATCTCCGAACCGATCTTCCACCACGGCCCGGGCGGGCGGCGCGAGTGGATTCACCCTGGCAACAAGAAATTCGTCAAGGGTGATTCCTTCGACCGCCAGCAGCAGGGCGGTGGCGGGACCGGTTCGCGCGCCAGCGACAGCGGCGAAGGCGAAGACGATTTCGTCTTCACGCTGTCGCGCGAGGATTTCCTGAACTTCTTCTTCGAGGACATGGCGCTGCCGGACCTGGCCAAGCGCCACCTCGCCAAGATCGCCGAGGTGCGCAAGGTGCGCGCCGGCTTTTCCATCGACGGCACGCCGTCCAACCTGTCGATCCTGCGCACCATGCGCAGTTCGCTGGGGCGGCGCATCGCCTTGTCCAGCCCTTACCAGAAGCGCCTGCGCGAGCTGGAGCTGGACTACAGCGAGGCGCTGGAAAAGGACGGCCCCTACGCCGAAGGCACGCTCGAGCTGATGGAGAAGATGCGGCACCTGCGTGCCTGCATCGACCGCGTGCCGTTTATCGAGAAGCTCGACCTGCGCTACAACAACCGCGTGCTGAAGAAGCGCCCCCAGGCCCAGGCGGTGATGTTCTGCCTGATGGACGTGTCCGGCTCGATGGACGAGAGCCGCAAGGACCTGGCCAAGCGCTTCTTCATGCTGCTGTACCTGTTCCTGAAGCGCAACTACGAGCGCATCGACGTGGTGTTCATTCGCCATCACACGGTGGCGAAGGAAGTCGATGAGGAAGACTTCTTCCACTCGCGCGAGTCCGGTGGTACCGTGGTATCCAGTGCGCTGAAGCTGATGGTGGAAGTGATCCACGACCGCTATCCGCCCAGCCAGTGGAATATCTACTGCGCGCAGGCGTCAGACGGCGATAACTGGGCCGGTGATTCCGAGTTGTGCGGACGCCTGCTGCGCGATTCGATCCTGCCACTGGTCCAGTACTATGCATATGTTGAAGTCGCATCGGAAGAGCCGCAGAACCTCTGGGAAGAGTATCTGACGGTCAAGGGACAGTTCGATCACTTTGCGATGCAGCGCATCATCGGTGCGGACGAGATCTACCCGGTGCTGCACGACCTGTTCCAGAAGCGCGCAGCATAGGTTGGCGCCGATCCTGGCCTTCCTCGCGGGGGGCCACAGTGAAGGCAAATGGCGAGGCAACGCGGACCACGCGGCGCGGCGATGCCGTGCGCGCCGGACGGGTCTGGCGCCTTGCCCGGGCAACAAGGGGCGAAGATGGCTTATCTCTCCACGGGTTCGGAATGGACCTTCGAGCTGATCAAACGGTATGACCGCGAGATCGCCCGCATCGCCGGCGAATTCGGGCTGGATACCTATCCCAACCAGATCGAGATCATCACCGCCGAGCAGATGCTCGACGCCTACGCGTCGGCGGGGCTGCCGGTCGGCTACAGCCACTGGTCCTACGGCAAGCACTTCCTGGCGTCCGAGCGCAGCTACCAGCGCGGCCACATGGGGCTGGCCTACGAGATCGTCATCAACTCCAATCCCTGCATCGCCTACCTGATGGAGGAGAACACCATGCCGATGCAGGCGCTGACGATCGCGCACGCCTGCTACGGCCACAACTCCTTCTTCAAGGGCAACTACCTGTTCCGCACCTGGACCAACGCGGACGCCATCGTGGATTACCTGCTGTTTGCCAAGAACTACGTGGCCGAGTGCGAGCAGCGTTACGGCGAGCGTGAGGTTGAACTGCTGCTGGACTCTTGCCACGCCTTGCAGAACTATGGCGTGGACCGCTACAAGCGGCCCAAGAAGCTGTCCATCACCGAGGAAAAGGCGCGCCAGGCCGATCGCGAGAACTACCTGCAGATGCAGGTCAACGACCTGTGGCGCACCCTGCCCAAGCACCGGCCGCATGCGCTGGCGTCGGAGGACGAGGCGTCCGAGGGGGAAATCATCTTCCCGCCCGAGCCGCAGGAGAATCTGCTGTACTTCATCGAGAAGAACGCGCCCAAGCTGGCCTCGTGGCAGCGCGAGATCGTGCGCATCGTGCGCAAGATCGCGCAGTATTTCTATCCGCAGCGCCAGACCAAGGTCATGAATGAAGGCTGGGCCACGTTCTGGCACTACACCATCATCAATCAGCTGTACGAGGAAAAGCTGGTCAACGATGCGTTCATGATGGAGCTGCTGCAGGCGCATACCAACGTGATTTACCAACCGCCGTACAACAGCCCCTATTACAGCGGCATGAACCCCTACACGGTCGGTTTCCTGATGTTCCAGGACCTGCGCCGCATGTGCGAGAACCCGACCGAAGAGGACTACCGCTGGGCCCCGGAGTTTGCCGGCAGCGACTGGCGCAAGACGCTGGACTTTGCCATGCGCAACTTCAAGGACGAGAGCTTCCTGCTGCAGTTCCTGTCGCCGCGCGTGATCCGCGAGCTGAAGCTGTTCTCGGTGCTGGACGATGACCGCGAAGGCAAGCTGCGCGTCACCGCGATCCACAACGATGAAGGCTACCGCGCGATCCGCCAGCTGATGGCGGCGCAATATGACCTCTCCAGCATGGAGCCCAATATCCAGGTCACCAATGTCGACGTGGGCGGCGACCGCTCGCTGACGCTGCGGCACCTGCAGAACGACCGCCGGCCGCTGGCGCACAACTTCGACGAGGTGATCCGGCACGTGACCCGGCTGTGGGGCTTCACCGTGCGGCTCGAGGTCGCCTACGAGGACGGCCGCACCGAGCTGAAATATGAGTGCAAGCCGGAGCGGCGCCACCGCCGCCCGCACGGCGGCGGCCTCAGCCTGGCCGCCTGATTCCGCGATTGACGGGGTTAGGCCCGGCCGCTCAGGCGGCGGGCGCGGGCTCGCACCATTCGCGCACCAGCTCCACCGCGTTGCGGCCGGCGCTGGCGCATACCTGCTCGCCCAGCATCCGGCTCCACCAGCGCTCTGACCCGTCCGCCACGCGCCACGCATGCAGCCGGCGCGTATAGAGTTGCAGGTCGTATTCCTCAGTGATCCCGATGGCGCCGTGCACGGCGTGAGCGATGGCGGCCACCGGCGTGACCGCGTCGCTGGCGCGCAGCTTGCCGATGGCCGCGCGCAGCCGGTCGGGCGTGCCGGTGCCGCTGTCGCAGGCCAGCTGTGCGGCCACGCGTGCGGCGGCGACATGCTCGGCCATCTCGCTGACCTGGTGCTGGATCGCCTGGAACTTGCCGATGGCGCGCCCGAACTGCTGGCGGTCGTTGGCGTACTGCAGGGTCAGGTCGAGCACGTGCGACAGCGCGCCGGCCAGCTGCGCCGTGTGCAGGCAGGCGCCCAGCGTGCGCAGGGTGCCGGCGGGCAGTGAAAACGCCGCTGGCGCCGAGGCGTCAGGGCGCGGCACGCGCAGCGTCAGGTCGTGATGGGCGCCGGTCGCTTCGGCGCGGGCATCGGCCGCCGACAGCAGCAGGCAACGCTCGCCGTCCTGCAGCAGGAACCACTGCGCATGGCGGGCGTCGGCCATCAGCGCCGCGCCGGCGCCGTCTTCAAAGCCGGCGAGTGCGACCGGGCCGGCGGGCAGGGCGATGCCATGCGCCTGCAGCAGCGCGCGCGCAAAGATGGTCTGCGCCAGCGGCAACGGCAAGGCGTGGCGGCCGGTGGCAAAGAGCACCGGCGCCAGCTCGCGCAGCGGCAGCGCGGCACCGCCGGCTGATTCGGGCAGTAGGCAATCGGCAAAGCCGCTTTCCAGCAGCGCTTGCCACAGCGGCTGCGGGTCGGCCTGCTGTTCCAGCGCGCGCACGGTGGCGGGTGGGCAGCAGTCGCGCAGCAGCGCGTCGAGGGCGTCGGAATAGGCGTTATGCATGGGGTATCTCGTTCAGGATGGCGGTCGACGGGGGCGGATTCAGCGCAGGCCGAGCCCGCGCGCGATCATGCCGCGCAGGATTTCGCGGGTGCCGCCGCGCAGCGAGTACGACGGCGCGATCTGCGTGACATAGGCCAGGGTGCGGTACAGCGCCCCATCGGCCGCCAGGGCGGGTTCATCACCGAGCGCGGCTTCCACCAGCGCGGGGATCGACTGCTCGAAGGTCGTGCCCAGGTCCTTCACCAGCGCGGCCTCCACCACCGGGCTTTCACCGGCGGCCAGCCGCGACGTGACGGCCAGCGACATGGCGCGCAGCACCGCCAGGTGGCCGGCGAGCCGGCCCGCGGTCACCGTGTCGCGGCGTGCCGGCGGCAGCCGGCGCATGGCGTCGAGCCAGGTGTCGAGCAGCACCACGCTGGAGTAGAGGCGCTCCGGGCCGCTGCGCTCGAACGCCAACTCGGCGTTGACCTGCTCCCAGCCGCTGCCTTCCTGGCCGACCAGCGCGTCCGGGGCCAGCGCCGCGTCGTCGAAGGTGACTTCGGAGAAGTGCGCGTCGCCCGCCAGGTCGTGGATCGGCCGCACCGTCACGCCCGGTGCGTGCAGATCGACGATGAACTGCGACAGTCCGGCCTGCCGGTCCTGCGGCGTGCCCGAGGTGCGCACCAGCGCGATCATGAAGTGGCAGCGGTCGGCATTGGTAGTCCAGATCTTGCGGCCGTTCAGGCGCCAGCTGCCGTCCGCCTGGCGCACCGCGCGCGTGGCCACGCTGGCCAGGTCCGAGCCGGAGTTGGGCTCGCTCATGCCGATGCAGAAGAAGGCCTCGCCGCGGCTGATCGCGGGCAGGTAGCGCGCCTTCTGCGCGTCGTTACCGTAGCGCAGGATCAGCGGGCCGCTCTGGCGGTCGGCGATCCAGTGCGCCGACACCGGCGCGCCGCAGGCCAGCAGTTCTTCCACCAGCACGAAACGCGAAAACGGGTCCAGGCCCGCACCGCCGAACTGCGCCGGCAGTGTGATGCCGACCCAGCCGCGCGCGGCCAGCGCCCGGCTGAAGGCGGCGTCAAAGCCCATCCACGAGCGCGCGCGCGTTTCCGGCGGCAGCGCGGGCAGGTGTTCATCGAGAAAGGCCCGCACCTCGCCGCGGAACGCCACGGCGTGCGGCGGCAGGGAGGTCAGGCCGAAAGTGGAAAGCAATGCGGTCACGGTGAAATCCTGTGTCTGGTATTGGCTGGTGCCAGCGGTCTCAGTCCAGCGTCGCGCCTGAATCCTTCACGACCTTCTGCCAGCGCGTCATTTCCGCGCTGAGGTAGGCGGCGTAGGCCTCCGGGGTCGATCCGCGCGGCTCCGCCCCCTGCGCGGCCAGGCTTGCGCGCGTCTCGGGGTGGGCCAGCGCCTTGGTGGCGGCGGCATTGAGCTTGCGCACGATCTCGGCCGGTGTCCTGGCCGGCACCATCATGCCCTGCCAGGCGCCGACCTCGAAGCCCGGCTGCACGGTTTCGGCAAGGGTGGGCACGTCCGGCAACTGGGCGCTGCGCGTGGTGCTGGTGACGGCCAGCGCGCGCATGCGCTTGTCGCGGATGAAGGGCAGCGATGAATTGATGGTGTCGGCCATGAACTGCACCTGTCCGCTGGCCAGGTCGGTCAGTGCCGGCGCGCTGCCCTTGTAGGGCGCATGCACTGCCGACAGACCGTTGGCCTGCAGGAACATGAAGGCCGCCAGGTGCGTCACGTTGCCGTTGCCGGCCGAGCCGTAGGTGAGCTTGTCGGGGTTGGCCTTCAGGTACTGGATGAACTCTTTCACGTTCTGTACCGGCAGCTGCGCGTTGACCTCCAGCACCAGCGGCACCATTGCCGTCAGCGCCACCGGCGCGAAATCGCGTTTCACGTCGTAGCTGAGCTTGCGGTAGAGCGCCGGGCTCAGCGCGATCGACGAGGTGTTGTACAGCACCGTATAGCCGTCGGCCGGCGCCTTGGCGACGATCTCCGCGCCGATATTGCCGTTGGCGCCGGGCCGGTTGTCGACCAGCACCTGCTGGCCGAGCGTCTCGCTCATGCGCCGTGCGATCACGCGCGACACCAGGTCGGTCGGGCCGCCCGGCGGGAACGGCACCACCATGCGGATCGGGTGCGACGGGTAGGCGGCATCGGCCGCCGCCGCCGGCTGCGCCAGCATCGCCGGCAATACGATGGCTGCCGCGGCAGCCAGTGTCGTGATGAAAGTCTTTGCCTTCATGTGCTTGTCTCCTCCATCCATGCAGCCACGCGGCGGATGCCGCCGTGGGTTCAGCGTCCCGCCAGCAACCGGCGCGCGGTGTAGGTCATGACCTGCTCCCCGCGCTGGTTGAACACCTCGATGCGCGAATCCACCACCGCCCGGCCGTTGCGCGAAGTGGGGCGGATGCCGGTCACGGTCACGGTGGCGTGGATGGTGTCGCCCACCACCACCGGGGCGTGGATCTGCTGCGTGAGTTCCAGCATGGCCAGCCCGGTGCCCTGGATCATGGTCTGCAGGATGAAGCCCTCGATCAGCGTGTAGGTCAGCGCCGCCGGCACCGGCCGGCCCTGGATGGCGCCACCGTCATAGCCGGCTTCGATGAAGATGGCCTCGACCATGCCGGTGACGGAGATGAAATTGACCAGGTCGGTCTCGGTCACGGTACGGGCGAAGGTGCGGAAGGCCTGGCCCTCCTGCAGGTCCTGCCAGTAGAAGCCCTGGCCGAGGCGGGGCAGTTCTGCATGCTTCATGGTGTCTCCTTGGCGGGTGCGCAGCGTGCGGCACCGCTTAGTTGCAATTGCGCGATCGCTTCTGCGGACAGTCCCGCCTGGGCCAGCACGCTCGCGGTGTGCTCGCCCAGCCGCGGCGGGATGCCCAGCGGCGCGCGCTGGCTGTCGAAACGCACCGGCGCGCCGGGAAAACGCAGCGTGCCCATGGCCGGGTCTTCGACGGTTTCGAAGAAGCCAGTGGCGGCCAGGTGCGGATCGGCCGGCAGGTCGTCGAGTTCATTGATGCGCGCCACCGGGATCTGCAGGCGTTCGCACAGCTCAACCCAGTGCGCGGTGGTCTGTCCGTGCACGATTTCGCCGGTGAGCTCGTACAGCGTCTCGATATGCCGCGTGCGTGCCGCGATGTCGGCAAAGCGCGCATCGGCGGCCAGCTCGGGGCGCCCGGCGGCGTGGAAGAAGTCGCACCAGTGCGCGTCGGTGTACGGCATCATGCAGACATAGCCGTCGGCGCTGCGGTACGGGCGGCGCAGCGGTGCCAGCACGCGCGGATAGCCGCTGGGGCCGCGCGGCGGCTCGAAATGGCGGCCGTAGAAGTGCTCGACCAGGTTGAAGGCGACCATGGATTCGAACATCGGCACTTCGACCAGCGTGCCGTGGCCGCTGCCGCCATCGGCATTGCGCCGCGCGCGCCCGGCCAGCGCCGCGCAGACCGACAGCGCGGCCACCAGCCCGCTGGTCTTGTCCGCGGCGATGGTAGGGAAGTAGCGGCTGTCGCCGGTTTGCGCCGCCATCAGCGCGGCATTGCCCGACAGGCCCTGGATGATGTCGTCGTACGCCGGGCGGCCGCCATAGGGGCCTTCCTCGGCAAAGCCGAGCAGGCTGACAAAGACCAGCTCCGGGTGGCGCGCCCGCACGTCGTCGGGTGCCAGCCCCAGTGCGGCCAGCTTTTGCGGGCGCATGCTGTGCATCAGCACGTCGGCGCCGGCCAGCACGCGGTCCAGCGCGGCCTGCGCGGCCGGCTGCTTCAGGTCCAGCACCACGCTGCGCTTGCTGCGGTTCACGCCCAGGAAAATGGCCGCCATGCCGGGCTCGGCGGCGGGGCCGGTGCGGCGGGTGGAATCGCCTTCGGGCGGCTCGACCTTGATCACCTCGGCGCCAAGGTCGGCCAGCCACTGGCTGGCATACGGCCCCATCACCACGGTGGACAGGTCGACCACGCGGATGCCTGCAAGCGGCAGCATGTTGTCTCCGATCTTGTTGACTGTGGGGCACAGGGTAGATCAGCAGGCGAGGCTTGGTCTAATATTAGTTTTTTAGAAATCGATATTCACAGGATATTAACGAGCCATGGACTTCCGCCAGCTGCAGCAGTTCGTCGCCCTGGCCGAGACGGGCAACTTCCACCGCGCCGCTGAACGCCTGCACATGGCGCAGCCGCCGCTTTCCATTTCCATCCGCAAGCTCGAAGGCCAGCTTGGCACGGCGCTGTTCGTGCGCACCTCGCGCGGGGTGAGGCTGACGCAGGCGGGCGAGGCTGCGCTGCACGATGCGCGCCGTGCACTGTTCCATGCGCAGCAGGCACGTGCCGCCGCGATCGCCGCGGGGCAGGGCGAGCGCGGCGCGCTGCGCATCGGCTTTATCGGCTCGGCGACGTATGCGCTGCTGCCCAAGCTGATCCCGGCGTTCCGCGCGGCGCATCCCGGCATCGAACTGATCCTGCATGAATCCACCACCGCCGCGATCCTGGACCGCCTGGAAAAGCACCAGATCGACGCCGGCCTGGTGCGCTTTCCGATCCTGAACACCGGCAACTATTCGCTGACGCCGCTGGAAAACGACGTCTTTGTCGCGGCAGTCCCGGCTGACAGTCCGCTGGCAGGCGCAGACGCCATCCCGCTGCGCGCGCTTGCGGACGAGCCCTTCATCATGTATCCGGCGGCGCAGGTGCCCAACCTGCACGCGGTGGCAATGCTGCTGTGCCAGCAGGCGGGCTTTGTGCCGCGTGTCACGCAGGAGGCGGTGCAGGTGCAGACCCAGGTCAGCCTGGTCGAGAGCGGGCTTGGCGTGGCCCTGGTGCCGAGCGTGGCGGCGCGCTACGCCAACCGGCGCGTGCGCTTCCTGCCATTGTCCAGCCCGCGGCCGGCCGGGCGCATCGGCATTGCGCTGGCGGCGCGGCCCGATGACGGCGACCGCCAGGTGCAGCGCTTCCTGGCGGCGGCGCAGGCGGCAGTGAACTGATGCGGGGTGGTGCGGCGCCTCAGGCGGCGCGCGGGCGCGGCGCGCGCGGCCGCACAGCCGGGGTCACGCTGGCGCGCTCCAGGTTCACGCCCGGCAGCAGGTGCAGCAGCCGCACCAGCTCTGACTGGCGATGCGTGCCGGTCTTGCGCAGCGTGTCGCGGATATGCACGCGCACGGTGTGGGGAGAGAGAAATTCGCGCTCGGCAATCTCGTTGAGGGTTTCGCCGGCAGCCAGGCGGACCGCGATAATGCTCTCCTTGCGCGACAGCCCGAACAGCGAGGTCAGCACGCCGGCATCCAGCACCGAGCGCGATTCCGAGTTGCCGAACAGCATCATCGCGGCCGGCAGCTGCCACGGGCCCTCCACCGGCTGGCGCGAGACCAGCGGCGTGACGATGATCGGCACCGGCTGTCCGCCGGAGGTGATGTGCATCCACGAGCCGGAGGCCGCCTCAGTGCCGCGCGCGCGCATGGCACCGTCAAGCAGCTTGCGCAGCACCGCCTGCAGGGTCTCGCTGTGGGCGCGCAGCACGCCGCCCTGCAGCGACAGGTGGCCGTCGGCCTGCACCAGCGCCTCGGCCCAGCTGTTGGCATAGCGCACGCGCAGGTCGGCCTGCAGCACCATCACGCCGAAGTCCAGCGTATCCAGCCCGGCCAGTCCCAGGCTGGCCAGTCCGCTCAGCTCGAAGTTGCGCTGCTGCATCCGTGCCGCGCGCACCCAGTGCGGCATCACGTGGGCCAGGCGCCGCTCGCGCTGGCCCACGCTGATGCTGCCCGCGCTGGTGCCGCTCATCAGCACGCAAACCTCGGCGTTCTCGATCAGGCGGATGCCTTGTTCCAGTCCGCTGCAGGCCAGCGCAGCCGTGGCCGCATCCGCCATGCCGCCATGGTGCGAGGCCACCAGCGCGGCGGCACCGTCGCAGGCCAGCGCGGGGGCGTCATTGGGGGCGCAGCAAGCGCCCGCATGGGGCAGGTCGAGCGGACCGGGCAGCCAGTCGGGCATGCTGGCGCCGCTGGTGAAGCAGCCGTGCGGGGTCACGCCAAGGCGGGCGTGGCCGGCCAGCTTGTCCCAGATCAGGTAACGCGGGCTGCCTGTGCAGGTGTATCGGGAAAATAGGTCGAGGGCGGCGGGCATGGCCGCAACGTCCAGCGCGGACTCGTAGATTGAGTCGACCAGACGATGGAAGTCCTCGTCCGTAGTCGGGTGTTCGCCCATGTTCAGATCCCCCCGGTGGCAAACGCCTATTGCTCTGTGCCACGGCAAGTGGCTACATCTTTTTGTGTTATCGGTTCCGTTCTGGCGTTCTGTATCTGCGCCGATACGGATGCTGCTGGCGGCGCGCATTGTCCCGTCATGTCCGCCGTAACGCAATCATGCCAAACAATGTTGTTTGTTTTATCCCCCGCATCGGGGGGGAAAATACGGATTGCACGGCGTAACTCCCCGCCAGGCCAGGCAGGGACGTGATCATGCCGCAGCGCGATGGTAGCGCCCCGGAAAAAAGGAATTTTCAGCACTGAAATAGTGCGCGACGTTCCACATGCGCCACGATTCTGTTGGCGCTTGTGCCACAGGTTCAACGCAGCAAGAGCACAGTACTTGCTTGGGTGACAGCGTTGGCACTGCATTAATGAGGGCAATCATGCCGATCCTGACCGTTAGAAATGTGCCCGACGACGTGCATCGTGCGCTGCGGGTCCGTGCCGCCCGGAACGGACGCAGTACCGAGGCTGAGGTGCGTCAGATCCTGGCCAGCGCGGTGATGCCGCAGAAGCGCGTGCGCCTGGGCGATGCGCTGGCGATGCTTGGCCGCGAGATCGGCCTGTCGAATGCGGACGTTGAAGCGATCGGGCAGGGCAAGGACAAGGCAGCGGCCGAGCCGGTGAGGTTTGAATGATCGTCCTGGATACCAACGTTATTTCCGAGGCCATGAAGCCGGAACCGGCCGACGCCGTGCGCGGCTGGCTCAACGACCAGGCCGCCGAGACCTTGTACCTGTCCAGTGTGACGCTGGCCGAACTGCTGTTCGGCATCGGCGCGCTGCCGGCGGACAGGCGCCGCGCCATGCTGGCCGCTGCGCTGGACGGCCTGGTGACGCTGTTCGAAGGGCGCATCTTGCCGTTCGACACGAATGCGGCCCGGCACTATGCGGAACTCGCCGTTGCCGCCAGAAGCCGTGGCCGCGGCCGCGGCCTTCCCACGCCGGATGGCTACATCGCCGCGATTGCCGCGGCCAACGGCATGATGGTCGCGACACGGGACATGTCGCCCTTTGAAGCGGCCGGGCTGCAGGTGCTCAATCCGTGGCAGGCGCCTCCTCCGTCGTGAAGAGGAACGCCCGCGCCAACCGCGTTGCTACTGTCCCTGAATTGTCGGATCAGCCGCCCGTTGGGTGGCTTTTTCGTTGGCGGTTTCCGGATCCAGCAGTTGCGCCGCGCCGCCATCCACCTGGATCGTCAGGCTCGGCGATGCCATGCGGATGTCGTTGGCGTCGAAATTGCGCTTGAGCCGCGCATTGAAGGCGCGCGTGATCTCGGCCTGCATCAGCGGCCGGGTCTTGAACTGTGCCATCACCACCGGGCCGTTCGGGTCGAACCGGTCCAGCCCCAGGACGTCCAGCCCCGACATCAGGTTGCGCGCGTAGCGATGGTCACGCGCCAGTTCGGCGCCGGTGGTGCGGATCAGCTCCAGCGCCTGGTCCAGGTCGCTCTGGTAGGTGATGCCGATGTTGAACACCGCGTAGCCATAGCCGCGCGACAGGTTCTTGACTGCCTTGATCTGGCTGTACGGCAGCGTGTGCAGCGCGCCGCGGCCGTCGCGCAGCTTGACCGTGCGGATGGTCATGGCTTCGACCACGCCGGCGTGGTCCGGCAGCTCGATCGAGTCGCCGATGGCGATGGAGTCCTCGACCACGATGAACAGCCCCGTGATCAGGTCCTGCACCAGGCTTTGCGCGCCGAAGCCGATGGCCAGGCCGACCACGCCCGCGCCGGCCAGCAGCGGCGTCACGTTGACGCCCAGGTTGGCCAGCACCGCGATCACCGTGATCACCAGCAGGCCGATGAACGAGGCGTTGCGCACCAGCGGCAGGATGGTCTTGGCCCGCAGGCTGGGCTGCGCGCCGCGCCCGTGTGCCGGCGACAGTGATTGCATGATGGCGGTGTCGATCAGCAGCCAGACCAGCCAGGCCAGCAGCACGGTGCTGGTGACGCTGAAGACCGTCTCGGTGAGATGGCGGCCCGCGGCGGACGACTCGGCCAGGCGCACCAGCGACGTGCCCCAGACGCGCATCACCATCTCGATGAAGACCGCCCAGATCAGCACGCGCACCAGCGCCAGCGCAAAGCGCCCGAAGCGCTGCAGGTAGGCCGAGCGGCGGCGGTCGCGGATGCGCGGCGCGCGCGCGGTGGCCTTGGGCGAGTGCCCCACCACCATCGTCAGTAGCAGCCCGGCGAGGAACAGCGCCACCGACGCCACCGTGCGGCGCAGGAACACATCCGCATTGCCGGTGGCCAGGATGGTGCCGACCACCGATGCCACCACCACTGCCAGCACCGGCAGGTGCCAGGCCTGGCCGGCCAGCCGCAGCAGGTCGGTCACGGCCGGGCGCGCCTGGCGGAAGGCCAGCGGCCGCAGCCCGATCAGCTGGCCAATCTGCCGGCGGAAACACAGCGCGAACGCGCCGATGCCCAGGGCCGCGGCGATATTGGCCACGGTGGCCACCAGCGCGCACAGGTTGGTGCCGAGCACGGCGATCACGCGGCTGTCGGTGGTGCCGTCGCCCAGTGCCGCCAGCGCCCCCGTGCAGAACAGCAGCCACGGTGAGTGCGCCAGCAGCTGCCGCACCGCGAGCTGCCGGTGCGCGGTGCGGAACAGCGTGAAGATGACCTGGCACACCGCTGCCGCGATCGCACCGGCCACGATCGCATACGCCACCAGCACGGCGGCGACGCTGGCCGGCGATTGGGCATACCCGTGTTGGGCCAGCAGCAACGTCAGCCCGAATGCCACCACCCAGGGCCCGATGTGGCGCAGCATGAAGACGCCGACGTCGACCCACGACGGCAGCTCGGGCAGCTTGCCGCGCTCGGCGCGCGTGGGTTTGCGCGCGCGCCGGCGCCGGATGCGGTGGCCGATCTCCCACAAGGCCCCGCCGCTCACCGCCCAGACTGCCAGCACCAGCGCGAATTCACGCAGCGAGGCCAGCGCCGTGCGGGTGCCGTTGTGGCTGAGCGCGGCGTGCCATTCCTCGCCCGCGAAGCGCGTGCGCCAGCGCCAGAACTGCCACGGGCCGCGATCCTCGCGCAGATGGGAATCGACTTCGTCCAGCACTTCAGCGACGGCACCGATCAGGCCGGGCGCGGAGGCGCCGGCCGGGGCTGCCGCGGCGGAGGCGGGCGCGGCCCCGGAGGCACCCAGCCCCTGGCGCATGGTTTGCAGCTGGCCCACCAGGGCGCGCCGCTCGCCGTCGTTCTGCAGCGTGGCGATCACCTGGTCCAGCGACTGCGCCAGTGGCACGCTGGCGGCGGGTGCGCTGGCCGGCGCCGCGGGTTTCTCCGCCTTGCCCAGCAGTGCCGCGAGGGAGCCGGCCGGGGTGGCGTGCGCCGGGATGGCGCACAGCAGCGTCAACAGCGCGGCCAGCATGGCGAGCGCACGCAGCACCGGCTGCAAGGCGGCATGCCAGCGGTGCGCAGGGGTGGGGGCGTGGTGTTCGGGTTTGTGCATGGTCCGTAGTCGGTTGCCGGTGCCGGGCGGCGCCGGAATGGCCGTCGATCGCGTCACTGTAGCGCATCGGTCGCGCCGGGTGCCGGAGCGCGCCGCAGGCCCGCGCCATCCTCATTCGTCGCTTCGGACGATGCGTGGCAACGGCCGATCCACGAATCTCGACCCCACTCCGGTACAGGCGATTCTTGCGCCTGCCGGCTTTATCAGACCGCGGGGCCGCGCTGGATCCGGCCGGACCAGGAACAAGAGACAAGGGAAAGACATATGGAACTCAATGCATCGGTATCGGCAGTGGTGACGGGGGGCGCTTCGGGCCTGGGCGCGGCGACGGCACGTGCGCTGGCAGCGCAGGGCGTGCGCGTGGCGCTGTTCGACCTCAACGTGGAGAAGGGCGAAGCGCTGGCGCGTGAACTGGGCGGCGTGTTCTGCCAGGTCAACGTCACCTCAGAGGCCGAGGTCGAGGCCGGCTTTGCCAGGGCGCGCGCCGCCATCGGCCAGGAACGCATCCTGGTCAACTGCGCCGGCACCGGCAACGCCATCAAGACCGCCTCGCGTTCCAAGGAATCGCCGGACCAGATCAAGCATTTCCCGACCGATGCCTTCGAGCGCATCATCCAGATCAACCTGATCGGGACCTTCCGCTGCATCGCGCGCTCGGCCGCGGGCATGCTGACGCTGGACAGCGCCGGCGGCGAGCGCGGCGTGATCATCAATACCGCGTCGGTGGCGGCGCAGGACGGCCAGATGGGCCAGGCCGCGTACTCGGCATCGAAGGCCGGCGTGGTCGGCATGACGCTGCCGATCGCGCGCGACCTGGCGGGCGAAGGCATCCGCGTCAACACCATCCTGCCGGGCATCTTCAATACCCCGCTGCTGCAGGGCGCGGCAGAGAACGTCAAGGCCGCGCTGGCGGCTTCGGTGCCGTTCCCCAAGCGCCTGGGGCAGCCGGAAGAGTTCGCCTCGCTGGCCGTCGAGATGTGTCGCAACGGCTATTTCAACGGCGAGTCGGTGCGCCTCGACGGCGCCATCCGCATGGCGCCGCGCTGAGCGTAGCGCCAGCACATCGTCGTGTCCGGGCCCCGCGCACCGCTGGTCCGGACACTCTCAAAATCAGGAGACGCGGATGGACTTCAGCTATCTGACGACACTGCCCCACGCGGTACGCCACTTCGCGCGCCTGCGGCCCGAGGCGGTGGCGTATGCGTTCGAAGGCCGGCAGACCACCTATGCCGGGTTCGAGCGGAACACCAATCGCGTGGCCCAGGCCCTGCTGGCTGAAGGCGCCGGGGTCGGCGAGCGCATTGGCTATATCGGCAAGAACAGCGACCACTATTTCGAGCTGCTGCTTGGCGCGTCCAAGATCGGCGCGGTGATGACGCCGGCCAGCTGGCGCCTGGCGCCGCCCGAGGTGGAATTCATCCTCGGCCATTGCGATGCCGTGGTGCTCTTCGTCGGGGCGGAATCGGCGGCAATGGTCCGGAACCTGCTGCCCGCGCTGCCGATGGTGCGCAAGGTGGTGGTGATGGAGCCGTGCGCCGGGCAAGGCGAGTGGCAGTGCTACACCGACTGGCGCGACGCGCAGCCGGACACGCCGCCCGCGCACCAGCCAGCCGCGCATGACGTGCTGCTGCAGCTGTACACATCCGGCACCACCGGCCGGCCCAAGGGCGCGATGCTCACGCACCGCAACCTGACCATCGGCACCGAAGTCAGCGAGCGCGAGAACCTGCTCTGGTCGCACTGGGTCGCCGACGATGTTTCGCTGGTGGCGATGCCGGTGGCGCATATCGGCGGCTCCGGCTGGGGCCTGCGCAACCTGCTGTCCGGTGCCAAGGGCGTGGTCGCGCGCGAGTTCGATCCGCGCGCGGTGCTCGACTTTATCGAGAAGGAACGCATCAGCAAGCTGTTCCTGGTGCCGGCCGCGATGCAGATCGTGCTGCGCGACCCGCGCGCGCGCCAGGTGGACTACTCGCGCCTGAAGTACCTGCTATACGGCGCCGCGCCGATTCCCGCGGCGCTGCTGCGCGAGGGCATCGAGGTGTTCGGCTGCGGCTTCGTGCAGCAGTACGGCATGACCGAGACCACCGGCACCATCGTGGCGCTGCCGCCCGAGGACCACACCACCGAGGAAGTGCCGCGCATGCGTGCCGCGGGCAAGCCGCTGCCTGGCGTGGAGATCAAGGTGGTCGACTATGAAGGCCGCCAGCTCGCGCCCGGCGAGGTCGGCGAGCTCGTGGTGCGCTCGCAGCACAACATGGCCGGCTACTGGAAGCAGCCCGAAGAGACCGCGCGCACCATCGACGCCGAAGGCTGGCTGCGCACCGGCGACGCGGGCTACTTGGATGCCGAGGGCTACCTGTACATCCATGACCGCGTCAAGGACATGATCATCAGCGGCGGCGAGAACGTCTATCCGGCCGAGGTCGAAAGCGCGATCTACGGCCACCCGCAGGTGGCCGACGTGGCGGTGGTTGGTGTGCCGGACGAGAAGTGGGGCGAGGCGGTCAAGGCCATCGTCGTGCTCAAGCCGGGACAGGCGCCGGACCAGGCCGGCATCATCGCGTGGACGCGCCAGCGGCTGGCGGGCTTCAAGGTGCCCAAGAGCATCGAGTTTGTCGAGGCGTTGCCGCGCAACCCATCGGGCAAGCTGCTGCGGCGCAAGCTGCGCGAGCCGTTCTGGGAAGGGATGAACCGGCGGGTGAACTGACGCCGGCAAGCAGCAAGCACGAGCCCGCCGTCACTGGCGGGCTTTTGCATTGGCGCGCAGGGAGCGGGGCGCCCGCTATAATCCGCGCAGGCACTGTGCCGCCTCACCACGTCCACTCGCAATATTGCGCGACCACATCCCCCAGCCATGTCCAAGGACCCCGCGCAAGCCCGCCTGACCCGCCGCTATGTCGAAAAGCGCGAGGCCATCCTGGACGCCGCCGCGCGGCGCTTCAATCACCAGGGCGTACGGGGCACCACCTTGTCGGATGTGGCGGAGGACGTGGGCCTGAGCACCAACAGCATCACGTACTACTACCGCAAGAAGGAAGACCTGGTGGTGGCGTGCCTGCTGCGCGCCATCGGCGAGATGGTGGACATCGCCAGTGCGGCCCAGCAGCAGCCGGCGCCGCGCGAACGGGTAAAGGCCTTCATCGCGCTGTTTTTCGAGCGCCTGGCGCGCACCGCCACCGGCGAGCGGCCTGAACTGATGAGTTTTCGCGAGATCCGGGCGCTGCCGGACAGCCATGCCGATATCGCATTCGACGCCTACACCGACATGTTCCGCCGCATCCGCCAGCTGCTGCGCGAGCGCCCGCCGGCCGATCCGGCGCAGCGCAGTGCGCTGAGCGCGCGCGCTCACCTGCTGCTGTCGCTGGCGACCGGCGCGATGTCGTGGGTGGAGCGCTATGAGCCCGAGGACTATCCGAAGGTGGCGCAGACCGTGGTCGACGTGCTGCTGCACGGCATTGCCGCGCCGTCGGCCCGCTGGCATGCGCAGATGGACGTATCCGCGCTGCTGCCTGCGCCGGACAGGCCCGAGACCACGCAGGAGGCGTTCCTGCGCGCCGCGACCGAGCTGCTCAACGAGCAGGGCTATCGCGGCGCGTCGGCCGACCGCATCTCGGCGCGGCTGAACCTGACCAAGGGCGCGTTCTATCACCACAACGAGAACAAGGACGACCTGATCTCGGCCTGCGTCGACCGCATGTTTGCAGTGATCCGCAATACCCAGACGCTGGTGGAGAACGGCCCGGGCACTGGCTGGGACAAGCTGTGCGCGGTGTCGCGGGCGCTGGTGCAATACCAGTTCTCCAGCCAGGGGCCGCTGCTGCGCCTGACCATCTATGGCGCGCTGCCCGAGGACATGCGCAAGGAGAAGATGCTGACCATGAGCCGGCTGTCGGCGCGGATCGTGCGCTTCCTGGTGCTGGGCATGCAGGATGGCTCGATCCGGGCACTGGACCAGTCCATTGCCGCGCTGCAGGTCAACGGCATGATCAATGCCGCGGTGGAGTTGTCCCGCTGGGTGCGCGATGCCCATGCGGACAACGCCGCTGACCTGTTCGTGCGGCCGTTGCTGATGGGGATCCTCTCGGAGCCCTGAGCGCTAGCACACGCTCAAGTGTAGAGGTGGCAGGCCACCATCTGGCCATCCGGCTGCGCCTGCAGCGCCGGGTCTTCGCTGCGGCAACGCGCCATCGCCACCGGGCAGCGGGTATGGAAGCGGCATCCCGACGGCGGATTCATCGGGCTCGGCACCTCGCCCTGCAGCACGATGCGCTTGCGGCTGCGCTCGCCTTCCACGCTGGCCACCGGCACCGCCGACAGCAGCGCCTGGGTGTAGGGATGGCGGGGGCGGGCGTAGAGCGCCTCGCGGCTCGCGATCTCGACGATGCGGCCCAGGTACATCACCGCGATGCGGTCGCTGATATGCCGCACCACGGCCAGGTCGTGCGCGATGAACAGGTAGGACAGGCCAAGCCGCCGCTGCAGCGACATCAGCACGTTGACCACCTGCGCCTGGATCGACACGTCGAGCGCCGACACCGGCTCATCGCAGACGATGACGCTGGGCCCGAGCGCCAGCGCGCGGGCGATGCCGATGCGCTGGCGCTGCCCGCCGGAGAACTCGTGCGGGTAGCGGTCCGCCATATAGGGCAGCAGCCCGACCATGTCCAGCAACTCCGCCACGCGCGCGCGGCGGGCGCTGCGACCGCCGGGGAAATCATGCACCTCCAGCGGTTCGCTGATGATGTCGCTGACCTTCATGCGCGGGTTCAGGGAGCCGAAGGGATCCTGGTAGACCATCTGCACGCTGCGCCGGAATTGCTGCTCCTGCGCCCGCGTGAAGCTGGCCAGGTCGGCGCCGCGGAAGGCGATGCGTCCGGCGCTGGCGGCCAGCATCTTGAGGATGGCAAGCCCGGTGGTGGACTTGCCGCAGCCGCTTTCGCCGACCAGGCCCAGGGTCTCGCCACGGCGCAGCGTGAATGACACGCCGTCGACCGCCCTGACCGAGCCCACTTGGCGCTTGAGCAGCACGCCGCGCGTGACCGGGAAATGCACCTTGAGGTCGTCGACGCGCAGGATCTCATCGCCACTCTGCACGTCGGCCCGCACGTCATGCTGCATGCCCGCCTGCACACCGCCGTTGCCCGTTGCCGGCTCCGCTATCGCTTCAATGGAGTTCATGGAGGAAGCACGCCTTGAAATGTTGGTCGGAAAGCTGCCGCGTGGCCGCGTCCGGCACGCCGAGCAACGGCGGCCGGGCGTTGCGGCACTGGTCGATCGCCTGCTTGCAGCGCGGCAGGAAGGCGCAGCCCGGGCCCAGCGCAGTCAGGTCGGGCGGCTGGCCTTCGATGGGAACCAGCGGCTCCCGGGTGTCGCCGTCAATGCGCGGCACGGAGGCCATCAGCCCGCGTGTGTAGGGGTGGGCGGGCTGCCGGTACAGGGCCTCGGCGGAGGCGGTTTCCACCAGCCTGCCGCCGTACATCACGGCAACCCGGTCGGCATAGCGCGCCACCACGCCCAGGTCATGCGTGATCAGGATCAGTGCCGTGCCCATGCGCTCGGCCAGGTCCTTCAGCAGGTCCAGGATCTGGGCCTGCACGGTGACGTCGAGCGCGGTGGTGGGCTCGTCGGCGATGATCAGCCGCGGCTCGCAGGCCAGTGCCATGGCAATCATCGCGCGCTGCCGCATGCCGCCCGAAAACTGGTGCGGATAGGCTGAAAGCCGGCTCTGGGGCTCGGGGATCTGGACCTTGCCGAGCAGCTCGCCGGCCATCCCCAGCGCGGTCTTCCAGGGCAGTCCGCGATGCAGGTGGATGGGCTCGGCAATCTGCTTGCCGATGGTGAGCGCCGGGTTCATCGATGACATCGGCTCCTGGAAGATCATCGCGATCCGGTTGCCGCGGATGGCACGCATGCCGCGGGGGCCGAGCCTGAGCAAGTCCTGGCCCTCGAACACGATCTCGCCGGAGTCGATCGAACCGCCCGGGGCGGGGATCAGGCCCAGTATCGACAGCGCCGTCACGCTCTTGCCCGAGCCGGATTCGCCGACGATGGCCAGGGTCTCGCCCGGGGCCACGTCGAACGAGACCTGGTCGACCGCGGTCACCACGCCGCGATCGGTGCGAAAGCGCGTGGTGAGGTCCCTGACCTGCAGGATGGGCTGCGTCATGCGTGTCTCCTCGGGTGGCGCGGCTCAGAAGCCAAGCTTCTTCTTCATGTCCTGGTCGATCCACATGCGTGCATAGATCGGCCCGGGCCGCACCGCGCCCGCGCGCAGCTCGCCGCCGTAGTTGCGCACCCATGGCCACCAGGCGGTGTACATGTAGGGCGTGGGCAGCCAGATATAAGGCGCCTCGGCCAGGATGTCGCGCGTCAGCCCGCGCAGCGCTTCCTGCCGCTTGCCGAGATCGCGCAGCTCAAAGGCGGCTTCGACCCGCTTCGTGTAAGCGTCGTTGCCCCACTGCGCGGCGTTCCATACCTGTCCCGGCACGAAGCTCTTGCGGATCGTGGTGGTGGGATTGGTATGGCCGTTGGCCATCATGTAGCCGGGCGCATTGGTCCGCGTCGTCATCGCGGACAGGAATGCGCCGTACTCCATCGGCTGGATCTCGATGCGCACATTGACCTGTTCCAGGTACGCGGCAATCAGCGGCAGCAGCTCCATATGGTCCGGCGCGCAGGCGCATACCTGCACCTTGAACTTGAAGCCCTTGGGGTAGCCGGCCTCGGCCAGCAGCTTGCGGGCCTTGTCGGGGTTGTAGGTGAAGAGCTCCTTCACGTTCTCAGGCATGGCGCTGAGCGGCTCGAAGTAGCCCTCGTAGTCCGGGTGCTGCGGATAGGCAAACAGCTCCGCGTTGCCGCCGTAGTACTGCTTGACGATCTCCTGCTTGTTGACCGCCATGTTGAGCGCGCGGCGCACGCGGATATCGTTGAAGGGCTTGGTGTCCACGCGCATGGCCAGGTATTGCCCGGTGAAGGACAGCCAGCGCGACCACTGCAGCTGCGGCGCGCTCTTCTTCAGCTCTTCCACCGAGGTCCAGCGTATGCCTTCCATGACGTCGAGCTTGCCCGTGCGCAGCATGGTGTTGCGCGTGGCTTCATCCTTGATGGTGCGCAGTACCATCTTGTCGACGAAGGGCAGCTTGAAATCCTTGCTGCCCACCTTCTCGGTATCCCAGTACAAGGCGTTGCGCGTATAGGTGCTGGCGTTGCCCTGCACGAACTGGGTCAGCTGGAACGGGCCGCTGCCATTGACGTGCTTCCAGTTGCCGGCGCCGGCGGTGGCCACCTCCTTCGGCATGATGCCGGAGTAGTAGCCCCAGCCGAAGCGGTAGTCCCACTCGGCGTTGTACTTGCTGAAGCGGAACAGCACCGTATGCTTGTCCTTCGCTTCCACCTTGGCCAGGTGGTCGAAATAGGTGGGGATCTTCTTCGCGCTTTCGGCCTGGCGCGTGTAGCTGAAGACCACGTCGTCCGCCACCAGTTCGCGCTCTTCCATCACGCCGGGCTTGGCCGGGAACCTGACGCCCTTGCGCAGCCTGACTTCCAGCGTCTGCGGATCGAGCCACTTCCAGCTTTCGGCCAGTTCGCCGCGGATGGCGTCCTCGGGCAGCCACGCGTCGGCCTGGAAGCTGTACTTGCCGCCGAGGCGCCTGGACTTGGACAGGTCGGCCACGAACAGCTGCTCGTAGACCTGGCCGGTGTCGTAGTTCTGCTTCCAGTTCCAGTCGGCGAGGTCCCATGACAGTGCCGAGATGGTCGGGTAGACCGAGCCGATCTCCAGCGTGCCGCCGTATTTGGGCGCGTCGCTCTGCGCGTTGGCCGTGGCCGCGCACAATGCGAGCACCACGCCCGCCAACATCGAGGATGCCTGTGTGTTCAAACCGAAGCCCTCCGTGGTCGACTGCCGTTGGCCCGGCGGCATCGCCGCCGGGAGATTCCGTGCCCCACCGCGCTAGCGGCAGGGGACTGCAATTCGGGACAGGTGCTAGCGTGTGCCGCGCATGCGCGGGTCCAGCAGGTCGCGCAGGGCGTCGCCGTAGATGTTGATCGCGTAGACCACGATAGTGAGGCAGATGCCCGGCGCCAGCGCCAGCCAGGGGCCCTGGAACATGAAGGTGCGCCCATCGCCGGACAGCATGCCGCCCCAGGTCGGCGCGGGCGGCGGCACGCCCAGGCCCAGGAAGGACAGGCCCGATTCCGCCAGGATTGCCGTGCCGACCCGGGTGGTGAACAGCACGATCACCGGGGGCAGCACATTGGGCAGGATATGGCGCCACAGGATGCGCGTGGTGGACGCGCCCATCGACTGCGCGGCGTGGACATACATGTTCTCGCGCACCGAGACCACCGCGCTGCGCACGATGCGCGAGCCGCCGATGCCAAGCAGCAGCCCCAGCGTGCAGACGATCTGCCAGCTGCCCGGGCCCAGCACCGAGACCACCACGATCAGGATCACGAGGTCCGGGAAGCTCATCCAGGCATCGACCATGCGCTGCACGATCAGGTCCAGCTTGCCGCCGAGGTAGCCGGTCAGGATGCCGAGCAGCACCGAGATCGCCGTGGCCAGCGTGGCCGCGCTCAGGCCGATCACCACCGACAGCTGCGCGCCGTACAGGCAGCGCGACAGCATGTCGCGGCCAAGGTTGTCGGTGCCGAACGGATGCGCCCAGGAGGGCGCCTGCAGCCGCTGCAGCATGCTGATCTCGTTCATGCCGTACGGCGCCAGCAGGTCGGCGAACACGCCGCAGAACAGGAAGATGGCGCAGATGACGGCGCCGGCGGCGCCCAGCGGCTTGTCGCGGAACAGCCGCCTGAGCAGCCCGCGGCCGGGCACGGCGCGCCGGACCGGTGCGGCAGCGGCCGCGGGGGCGGCGGGATTGGGGTGCAGGGCGGGCTTGGCCATCAGCGGTGCCTCACTTTCGGATCGAACAGCCCGTAGCTCAGGTCGACGAGCAGGTTGATCAGCATCACCGCGACACCCACCACCAGGAATACGCCGGTGATGACCGGATAGTCGCGCTGGTGCACGGCGTCGAGCAGCAGCAGGCCCATGCCGGGCAGCGCGAAGATCTGCTCGATGATGACCGCGCCGCCGATCAGCAGCGGCGCCTGCAGCCCGATCAGCGTCACCACCGGGATCAGCGCATTGCGCAAGGCGTGGCGCAGCACCACCAGGCGCTCGCTCAGGCCCTTGGCCCAGGCCGTGCGGATATAGTCCTGGCGCAGCACCTCCAGCATCATGGTGCGCGTCATGCGCATGGTGATGGCGGACAGCGCCATGCCCAGCACGATGGCGGGGATCAGCATGTTGCGCACATGCTGCACCGGGTCTTCATGGAAGGGCACGTAGCGGGCCTCGGGCGACCAGCCCCACCAGACCGACGGGAACACCATCACCATGGTGCCTAGCCAGAAGCTGGGGATGGCCAGCATCAGGATGGAGAACGAGCGCGCGATATAGTCGGCGGCGCTGTCCTGGCGGATGGCCGACAGCACGCCGATCGGCAGCGCCACCGACAGCGCCACCACCAGCGCGATCACGCCCAGCGAGAACGTGGCGGGAATGCGCGCGGTCACCATCGACAGCACCGGCTCGCCCTGCCACAGCGACTGGCCCAGGTCGCCGCGCAGCGCGATGCCGCCGACCCAGCGCACATACTGCTGCCACATCGGGCGGTCCATGCCGAGGGCGCGGACCAGGTCTTCACGGGTACGGGTATCGGCGCTGATGTCGTTCTGGCTCAGCATCAGGTCGACCACATCGCCCGGCACCATGCGCACGATGGTGAAGACGATCAGGCTGGCAAACAAGAGCGTGGGAATCAGCGCCAGCAGCCGGCGCAGCACGTAGGCGCTCATCGCAGCCCTGCCTTGGCGCGGCTAGCCGAAACGGAAGATACCGGCAACACGAATCTGCATGATGCTTGGTACATGTCGTCTCCTGTCTCCCGATCCCCTTGCATCCGCCAGCACCGGATCATGCTGCTGAGGGGGGGTGATTTCTTGATATTGCGCCAGTGGCGAAATACCGTTGCGGGTGGTCTTGCGAGGCCGTGATCCCAGCATACTGATCGTTCGAAACGAAAACAACCCGATTGCCGCGCGGAAAAGCTAGTGGTTTTCCATGGTCCCGCGGCGGTATGCGGGACGCGCCGGCTAGTAGCCGCGCAGCGTCGCCCAGCGCTGCAACTGGACGTTGGTATCGCCGAGCAGTTCCTGGGCGGTGCGTGCCCGCTTCATGAAGAAGCCGATCTCCAGCGCGTCGGTCATGCCGATGCCGCCATGCATCTGCACGCCCTCCTGCACGGCCAGAGTCGCGGTGGTGCCAGCGCGCGCCTTGGCCACGCAGACCAGGCCGGCGGCGTCGTCCGTGCCGGCATCGAGCCGCTGCTGGCACTGCAGCACGGCGGCGCGGGTGATCTCGATCTCGGTGAACAGGTGCGCGGCGCGGTGCTGCAGCGCCTGGTACTCGCCGATGATGCGGCCGAACTGGCGGCGCTCCTTCAGGTAGGCAAGCGTGCGGTCGAAGGTTTCGTCGGCGATGCCGAGCAGTTCGGATGCCAGCACGGCGCGGCCCACGTCCAGCACGCGCTCCAGCATGGCGGCGCCATTGCCGGGGGTGCCCAGCACAGCGGCGGCCGGCAGCCGGACCTCGCGCAGGGTCACGCGCGCCGCATTGGTGGCGTCGGCCATGACTGTGCGCTCGATCGAGAGGCCGGCGCTGCCGGCGGGCACCAGGAAGAGCGTGATGCCGTCGCGGTCGTCGCGCGCGCCGGCGGTGCGCGCCGCCACGATCAGGGTGTCGGCGACGTGGCCATCGACGACAAAGACCTTGTCGCCATCGAGGCGGAAGCCGTCGCCGTCGGCGCTTGCGCGCAGGGCATGGCGCGTGGGCCGGTGCCTGGCGCTCTCTTCCAGTGCCAGCGCGGTCAGGTGCTGGCCGGCGGCGATGGCGGGCAGCATCGCCGTGCGCTGCGCATCGCTGCCGTAGTGGCTGAGCAGCGCCGCGCCCAGCACGGCGGTGGACAGGAACGGCGAGGGCGCCAGCGTGCGCCCGATCGCTTCCATGATGACGCCGGCCTCCACTACGCCCAGGCCGCTGCCGCCATATTGCTCGGGCACCAGCACGCCGGCGAAGCCGAGTTCAGCGAGCTGCTGCCACAAGGCGCGGGAGAAGCCGGTCTCGTCGCGGGTATCGCGCAGCATGCGCAGCGCGGAGATCGGGGCGGATTCGCGCAGGAAGGTCAGGGCGCTGTCGCGCAGCATTTCCTGCGTCTGGTTCAGTACGATGGGCATGGGCGGACTCGAGTCTGGGTACGGGGCAGCGGGGGGAAGCGCACGGGGCCGGGCTCAGGCGCCCGGCAGGCCGAGCAGGCGCTTGGCGACGATGTTGAGCTGGACCTCGCTGGTGCCGCCCTCGATCGAGTTCGCCTTGCTGCGCAGCCACGCGCGTGCCAGCGCGCCCTGCTGGCTGCGCTCGCTTTCCCATTCCAGCGCGTCGCTGCCGCCGATTGACATCAGCAGCTCGTAGCGGCGCTTGTTCAGTTCCGCGCCGTAGTACTTGAGCACCGACGAGAACGCCGCGATGCCCTCGCCCTGGCGGGCCAGGTCGCGCACCCGCTCGCCGGCCGCGGCAAAGGCGGCTTCGTCGATCTCGAACTGTGCGACGTGTGCGCGCAGCATCGGCTCGTCGAGCCGGCCGGCGGCGTCCAGCCCGATGGCCTTTGCCGCATGCGCGC
The DNA here is from genome assembly GCF_000389805.1 of Cupriavidus sp. GA3-3. Taxonomy (NCBI): domain Bacteria; kingdom Pseudomonadati; phylum Pseudomonadota; class Betaproteobacteria; order Burkholderiales; family Burkholderiaceae; genus Cupriavidus; species Cupriavidus sp. GA3-3. Next base: position 53,219 of record NZ_KB944473.1, on the reverse strand, counting down.
CAAGCGGCTGCCGCATGCCGCGGCTGCCGATGGCGCTGATCATCTCGCGCTCGTGGGTGAGCAGGTACTTGGCAATCTCCCAGCCGCCGTTGAGCTCGCCGACCAGCTGTGCGCGCGGCACCGCGACGTCGTCGAAGAAGGTCTCGCAGAAGGGGGATTTGCCGGAGATCAGCAGGATGGGCCGGGTCGTCACACCCGGCGTTTCCATGTCGAACAGCAGGAAGCTGATGCCGGTGTGCTTTTGCGCCGCAACATCGGTGCGCACCAGGCAGAAGATCCAGTCGGCCTGGTCGGCATAGGACGTCCACACCTTCTGGCCGTTGACCAGGAAATGATCGCCGCGGTCCTCGGCGCGGGTCTGCAGCGCGGCCAGGTCGGAACCGGCGTTGGGCTCGGAGTAGCCCTGGCACCAGCGGATTTCGCCGCGGGCGATGCGGGGCAGGTGCTCGCGCTTCTGGGCTTCGGTGCCGTACCTGAGCAGGGCGGGGCCAAGCATGGAGATGCCGAAACTCTGCAGCGGCACGCGGCAGCCGAGCCGGGCCATTTCCTCGCGCAGCACCTTGGCCTGCTCGCGCGCCAGGCCGGCGCCGCCGTATTCCGTGGGCCATTCGGGCACGGTCCAGCCCTTGTCGGCCATGCGGCCAAGCCACTGGCGCTGGGCCTCGGACTGGAAGCGGAACCTGCGCCCGCCCCAGCAGATGTCGTCTTCGTTGCGCACCGGCTGCCGCATCTCGGCCGGACAGTTCTGCTCCAGCCAGGCGCGCGCCTGCTGCCGGAAGGTCTCCAACTCGTCCACGCGTGTCTCCTTGTGCTCAGGTGCCTTTCGCTGGACGCCTCTTTCTCTGGCGCGCTGCCGGTGAGGTCGCCCGCACCTGGCTGGTCGGCCAGGCGGCGTATCCCGTTATACAAGTCGCATCTGGCAGCGTCAATACTCAATTACCTAAAATGGATGTGGCGGGAGCAGCGGCCGGATCTCCGATGTGCGTGCATTGCAGGCCATGGGTCATGTCTGAGGTTGCGCTGCAGCACGAAAAATCCGGGGAAATAAGCGGTAATTCGACGTAGTCATCCAGTGAAAGGAAGGCCGGGCGTTGAAGATGTTTCCTGTGGTAGCATCCATTCAAAACATACTGCTATCACTAAAAAACGGGATGCGCTGGTTGCGTGCGATGCCGGACAGGCAGCTTGCCAACGCAGACCGGTGCCATAGGGAGACCAAGCCGTGCCCGTCGTCATGCCTTCGCTCGACCAGCGAACCGTTTCGTATCCCGGTGCCCGGGCGCCGGACTGCGTGCGCTGGGTGGATTCAGGCGGCACAGGTCTCGGCGCATGACAGGCGAGCGGACCCCCGAGCGGGTAGCCGGCCCCGACGAGGGGCCTGACCTGAGCGCGCATGAACAGGCTGAGCGGTGCTATCTCCAGCATGTCGACCAGCACCTGCCGCGCAACGCCCGCGCCTACCTGGCGCACGGCATGCTGGGCATGACCGGGTTCCGGCTGGTGACCGCGCCCACCTTCGTGCCGGCCTACCTGTACCTGCTGTCCGGCTCCAAGCTGACTGTCGGCATCGTGCTGTCCGCGCAATATGCGGGCATGGCCGCGTCGTCGATCTGGGGCGCCACGCTGATCGAGCACCGCCCGCGCGTCATGCCGCTGATCTATCTGGTGGGCTGGCTGGTGCGCGCGCAGATCCTGGGGCTGGCGCTGTCGGCGCTGTGGCTGTCGGGACGGGCGGCGCTGGTCGCGGCGGGCATCTTCCTGCTGCTGTTCGGGCTGCTCAACGGCGTGCAGAACGTCAGCTTCAACTACCTGACCTCCAAGATCATCCCACTGGCGCGCCGCGGCCGGCTGACCGCGCTGCGCAATTTCTGCGGCGGGCTCACCGCGGCCGCGGTGGCGTGGCTGGGCGGGCGCTACCTGGTGGGCAACCAGGTGCTGGGCAACGGCTATGCCGCCACCTTCCTGGCGGCCTTTGTGCTGACCAGCATCGGCATTTCAGCGCTCACGCAGATGCGCGAGCCGACCCTGCACGACGTGCGCCTGCCGGCGGGCTTCCTGCGCCGCCTGGCCGAGGTGCCGGCGCTGCTGCGTGCGGACCGCGATTTCGTGCGCTTTTTCGTGGCGCGCGCGCTGGTGGCGTCCGGCATGATGGCGATGCCGTTCTATGCGATCTATGCCGGCACCCATATCGACCTGTCCGGTGCGGTGCTGGGCTACATGAGCCTGGCCTACCTGCTGGCGCAGACCACCAGCAGCCTGGCCTGGGGCCGCATCGCCGACCGCCACGGCTACCGGCTGGTGTTCCTGGCCAGCATCGCGCTGTGGGTGGCGGCAACGCTGCTGCTGTTGTGCGGCACCACGCTGCCCGGCTTCCTGCTTGCCTTCTGTGGGCTGGGGGCCGCCTTTGGCGGCTTCTTCATCTCGGCTGACAACCTCGTGATGGAGTTCGGCAGCCGCAAGGACCGGCCCATGCTGCTGGCGGTGTCCGATACCGCCACCTACGCGATGATGGCCATCGGCCCGGTCTGCGGCGGCCTGCTGGCCCAGGGCGTGCGCTTCTGGGTGGTGTTCGCGCTCGCCATCGTGGTCAAGTGCGCCGCCTTCGTGCTGGCCCTGCGCATTGTCGACCCGCGCCGGCGCAGGGCGGCGCTTGAGCATCCGCCGGGCCTGCACCGGCACCCCACACCGATTCAATCCAGGAGAACCGATCCATGACCGCCATCAACGCCGTGACCGACCTCACGGTGGACGCCGACATCGCCGTCCTGAGCCTCGACTCGCCCCCCGTCAATGCACTGTCCGCCGCCGTGCGCAGCGGCATCCGCGACGGCATGGCGCGCGCGCTGGCCGACGATGCCGTCAAGGCCGTGGTGCTGATCTGCGCCGGCAAGACCTTTGTCGCGGGCGCGGACATCACCGAGTTTGGCAAGCCGCCGGCGGGCCCGTCGCTGGCGGAGGTGCAGGCCATGATCGAGGACGCGCCCAAGCCGGTGGTGGCTGCCATCCACGGCACCGCGCTCGGCGGCGGGCTGGAGCTGGCGCTGGTGTGCCACTACCGCATTGCCACGCGCTCGGCAAAGTGCGGGCTGCCGGAAGTCAATCTCGGCCTGCTGCCGGGGGCGGGCGGCACCCAGCGGCTGCCGCGTATCGTGGGCCCGGAACAGGCGCTGGAGATGGTCACCTCGGGCACGCACGTGGCGGCCAGCGCAGCGGCGGAGATGGGTCTGGTCGACCTGCTGACCGATGACGCCTCGTTGCGTGCCGACGCGGTGGCGTTCGCACGCAAGGTGGTGGCCGAGAAGCGGCCCCTGCGCAAGGTGCGCGAATCCGATGACAAGGTGGCGGCCGCGCGCGGCAAGCCGGAACTGTTCGCTGCCTTCCGCAAGGCCAATGCGCGGCGCTTTCGCGGCTTCGATGCGCCCGAGTTCAATATCCGCTGCATCGAGGCGGCGGTGGAGCTGCCATTCGAAGCCGGCCTGAAGCGCGAGCGCGAGCTGTTCACCGAACTGCTCAACGGCACGCAGTCGGCGGCCCAGCGCTACTACTTCTTTGCCTCGCGCCAGGTATGGAACGTGCCGGATGTGGGAGCCGACACGCCCGCCCTTGCGGTCAGGCGCATCGGCATCGTCGGCGCGGGCACCATGGGCGGCGGCATCGCCATGAACTTCCTCAACGCCGGCTATCCGGTGACCATCGTCGAGTCCTCGCAGCAGGCGCTGGACCGCGGCCTGAAGACGATCCGGGCCAACTACGACAACACCGCGCGCAAGGGGCGCCTGAGCGCGGCCGATGTCGAGGCCCGCATGGCGCTGCTCACGCCCACGCTGGACCTGCAGCTGCTGGCCGATGCCGACCTGATCATCGAAGCGGTGTTCGAGAACATGGAGGTCAAGCAGGAGCTGTTCGGCAAGCTGGACAGGATCGCCAAAGCGGGCGCCATCCTTGCCACCAATACCTCGGCGCTGGACGTGAACGTGATCGCGGCCGCGAGCTCGCGCCCGGAGGCGGTCATCGGCCTGCATTTCTTCTCGCCCGCCAACGTGATGAAGCTGCTGGAAGTGGTGCGCGGCGACAAGACCGCAAAGCCGGTGATCCGCACCGCGATGGAACTCGCGCGCAAGATCGGCAAGGTCGCGGCGCTGGTCGGGGTATGCCCGGGTTTTGTCGGCAACCGCATGCTGGCCCAGCGCCAGCGCGAGGCCCAGAAGCTGGTGCTGGACGGGGCGCTGCCGTGGGACGTGGACCGCGTGCTGTACGACTTCGGCTTTCCGATGGGCCCCTTCGCCATGAGCGATCTCGCCGGGCTTGACCTTGGCTGGGTGCGCGAGAAGTCCAGCGGCTCGACGCTGCGCGAGGTGCTGTGCGAGATGGACCGCCGCGGGCAGAAGGCCGGCGCCGGCTACTACGACTACGACGAACAGCGCAACGCGAAGCCGTCGCCGGTGGTCGAGCAGGTCATTCGCGACTTCGCCGCGAAACAGGGCAGGAACAGCCGCGTGGTGTCGGAGCAGGAGATCCTGGAGCGCTGCATCTATCCGATGATCAACGAAGGCGCGAAGATCCTGCAGGAAGGCAAGGCGATCCGCGCCTCGGACATCGACGTGATCTGGGTGAACGGCTACGGCTGGCCGGTGTATCGCGGCGGCCCGATGTTCTATGCCGACACCATCGGGCTGGACAAGGTGCTGGCGGCGATGCGGCGCTATGAGGCGCTGTATGGCGCGGACTTCGCGCCGGCGCCACTGCTGGAGGAACTGGCGGCGCAGGGGCGCAGGTTCGCCGATCTCTAAGGCAGCAAGGGCTGCCTCGGCCGGCCGGTGCCATGCGCCGGCCAGGCGCTTACTTCTTCTTGACCACGCTGACCTTGCCGTCGGCCTCCAGGTACAGCGCCTTGACCTCGTCGATCGATTCCAGTCCCTCCTGCCGGTACTTGGCTTCGAGCTCTTCGTCGGTGATGGATTCGCGCCGCATGTTCTCGCGCAGCTTGGTGCCATTGCGCACCAGCAGCACCTTCCTGGGTTCGGCAAAGCGCTGGAAAGCGGGGGAGTGGTAGGCCAGCAGGTCGATCAGCCGGTTCCAGGCGATCAGCGTGACCACCAGCAGCACGGCATCGGCGACGCTCTCGCCGTTGCCTGCCATGCCGTTCTGCGCGGCGTCGGCGACGATCACCACCAACAGCAGGTCGGCGATGCCCAGCGAGCCGATGTCGCGCCGGACCACGAAGCGGAACAGCAGGAACAGCACCCAGTACATCAACGTGCCGCGCACGATGATCTCGAGCGGGGACAGGGTCAGGAGGAGGGCTTCGCGCCAGTCGAACGACAGGTCCATGCGCGCTACCCAGCAACTTCCGGGCCACTTTGCAACGATGGCGGCTGTGGCGCGGGAGTCGCCGCGCCGCGGGTAATTCTTACACCTGGCGCGTACGGTTTGCTGCGCTGAAAGCCAGGCGTCCCGCACGCGGCGGGGACGCCTGGCGGTCCGGCCTCAGGCTAGTCCGCCTGGATGCCGAACTCCTTGACCACCTTGGTGTAGCGGGCGGTGTCGGCGGCGATCAGCTTCGACAGCACCGCCGGCTCGCCGCCCGCAGGCGTGACCGCGATGGTGGCCATGCGCGCCACCACGTCGGGCATCTTCAGGATCTCGTTGACGTGCGTGTTGAGCGTGCGCACCAGGTCGGCCGGCATGCCCTTGGGTCCGAGCAGGGCCTGCCAGGCGCCGATTTCCACGTCCTTGTAGCCCAGCTCGGCCAGCGTCGGCACGTTGGGCGCGAACGGCGAGCGCTTCTGGTCCGCAACCGCCAGCGGCACCAGGCTGCCGTTGCCGACATACTGCGAGATTGCGCCATAGGTGATGTAGGTCACCGGCACCTGCCCGCCGATCACGTCGACGATGGCCGGCGCCAAGCCGCGGTAGGGCACCTGGCTGATCTTGATGCCGGCGGACTTGTTGAACATTTCGCCCATGATGTGCATCGGCGAGCCATTGCCGGGCGTGGCATAGGTTTCCACCTTGCCGGCCTTGGCGCGCGCCACCAGCTCGCTGACCTTGGTGATGCCGCTGCCCTTGTTGACGACCACGAACAGCGACTGCGTGCCGATCTGGCTGATGGGAGTGAGGTCGTGCTGCACGTCATAGCTGGCGCCGGTGCCGGCCTTGAGCACCAGCGGCGCGAGGGCGACGGTGTTGGGGGCCAGCAGCAGGGTGTAGCCGTCCGGGTTGGCGCGCGCCACGTAGGCGCTGCCGATGGTGCCGGCGGCGCCGGTGCGGTTTTCCACCACCACCGACTGCTTCAGGCGCGGGGCCAGCTTTTCCGCGAACAGGCGCGCCAGCACGTCGACGTCGCCGCCGGCCGGATAGGCTACAACGATGGTGATGGGCTTGTTCGGGTACGCACCCTGGGCCAGGGCGGTGCCGCCGGTGGCAGCGACCAGGGCGGTCGCGGCGGCCAGCGTGGCGAGTACTTTGCGGCGTACGGACTTCATGATGTTCAGACCTCTGTAAGACGTGGCGCCCGGACGGGCCGGGGCCAATGGCTGTGTTGGCGTCCGGCGCCTTGCATGCGCCGGACGGTACCGCCGGGGGGGGCGCGGAGGAAATCAGAAAACGTGCTTGATGCCGATCATCGAGCCCCACTGGTTCTCGCCCGGGCGCGGGTTCGAGCCAGGCGAGCCGCCGCTGACCGACATGGCCAGCTGGCCGCCGTTGTTGATGAAGCCGGCGGTGGCGTACACCGAGGTGCGCTTGCTGAAGCTGTACATCGCGCGCAGCGTATACAGCATGGCCTGGTTGTCGCTGCCGTGGTAGTTCAGGAAGTAGACCTGGCCGGCCAGGTTGACCGCGGGGGTGATGTCGTAGGACGCGCCGGCGTAGTACAGGTCGCTGATCGGGGTGGGGCTGCCCTCGTTGTCGCGGCGGATCCAGCCGGCGCCGATCTTGGTGCGCTGGAACAGCATGTAGCCGCCGAGCGACAGGCGGTCGTCGGTCAGGTTGCTGTTGGTCAGGCCGCCGAAGGCGCCCGGGCCGCCGCGCTGCGAGTCATACGCGGCGGTGACGCCCCAGGTCTTGTTGTCGTAGCCGAGCATGGCCGACCACTGGCGGCACGCCTTCTTGTCGGTGGCGTTCTCGCCGGCGCAGTTGGTGCCCGAGGGGCTGGGGCCGGCGTTGACCGCATCGCGCCCGAAGCTGTAGGTGGCGCCCACCACGAAACCGCTGAAGTTGGCCTTGTACGACACCGCGTTGTCGGCGCGCGTATTGGGCAGGTAGCTGTCGAGCGAGCCCGAGCCGTACACGTTGGGCCCCAGGACATCGCTGTCGAGCGTGGCCCAGAACAGCATGGTGTACTGGCGGCCGAACGACAGCTGCCCGTACTGGTTGCTCAGCCCGACCAGCGCCTGGCGCCCGAACAGGCGGCCGCCCTGGTTGGAGGTGCCCGAATCCGGCGAGAAGCCCGACTCCAGCACGAAGATGCTCTTCAGGCCGCCGCCAAGGTCTTCAGTGCCGCGGATGCCCCAGCGCGAGGGCACGGTCGCGGTCAGGTTGGGCATGCGCACCAGGCCGTCGCCGTTGGCGCCGACATTGCTCACATACTCGACGCCCGTGTCGATGACCCCGTACAGGGTGACCGAGGATTGTGCCGAGGCCAGCAGGGGGAAAGCCGCGGCCAGGCCTGCGGCGATTCGTGCAAGTTTCATCTACCAGTTTCCTTCCGTTTTCCGTTTTGTCGTCTTGTCGTCCGCTGCCACTGCGGATGGCGGCAGCGGATGCTGTTTCGGTCTCTTTTGTGTTTTATATATGAAACATCAAACAACATAAGAAACGTCAAGCAAAATATAGCTGCGAGTTTCCACAAGATGTGAGGAGGGTTATCCCTAGTGAGGCGACGCCGCGACGGCTAACGCCGGCTCTGCGCGGAGGTTTCCGATCTTTCTATCGTTAACCCTCATCCCGGCTGGGCCCCGACACGCCTATGCTTTAAAAGTTTTATTCTCAAACCTAAGTTTTATATATGGAACAAAATCAGCCCCACATCCTGGCCGAGCCAGACCGGCAGTTGCTGGAAGCCCTCGACAGCGGGTTTGCCCAGCGCGTGGTGCAGGTGGGCGCGGACGGCGAGCGCGTGGCTTACCGCAGCGGCGGGAGCACGGGCCCGGCGGTCGTGCTGCTGCACGGCATCAGTTCCGGGGCGGCGTCGTGGCTGCCGTGCGCGAGCCTGCTGGCCGCGCACGCGCGGGTGATCGCCTGGGATGCGCCGGGCTATGGCGATTCGTCGCCGCTGCCGCAGGCGCGACCGCTGGCGTCGGACTACGCGCAGCGGCTGGACCGGCTGCTGCAGGCACTGGGCGTGCAGCCGGCGTTGATCGTCGGGCATTCGCTGGGCGCGCTGATGGCGGCGGCCTATGTTGCCAACGCGCGCCAGCTGCCCGCGCGCCTGCTGTTGCTCAGCGTGGCGCAAGGCTACGGCGGCGCGGGCAGGGAGGCACAGGCAAGGGAAGTGGCGCGGCAGCGGCTGGAGGCGCTGGAATCCCTGGGCGTCGATGGCCTGGCGCAACGCGGCCCGGCCCGGCTGCTGAGCGAGGAAGCCGACCCCGGCGCCCAGGCATGGGTGCGCTGGAACATGCAGCGGCTGAACCCGGACGGCTACCGCCAGGCGGTGGCGATGCTGTGCGGCGACGACATCCACGCCTACCTGGCGCGGCGCCCCGATGCCTTGCCCACGCAGATCGCCTGCGGCAGCCGCGATGTCGTCACCACGCCGCCAGCCTGCGGCACGCTGGCCGAACGCTTCGGCCTGCCGTTCTCGCTGATCCCCGATGCCGGCCACGCCTGCTATATCGACCAGGCCGCCGCCACCGCGCGGCTGATCCGCTCGGTGCTGGACGACGCCACCTGAAGCCACCGCGGCGGCGCCTGCCGCCGCATCCCGAGCGGTGTCGCGCAGCTTGCGCCACCCGTTCCAGATTTCGTATGCCGATCGCGGGTTAACCCCAGTCAATTTTTGCGGCCGCGTTGTCTATAGTCGTACCTGTGTTCAATATCTAAACCAGTGTTTCATTAGTAAAACGTAGCCAGGCGATCGCAAGACCGGTCGGCGAGGCACGCGGAACACGGTCCCCCCGCTGCAAGACATGGAGCAAAGCGCAATGGAAAGCCTCTCGTACAACCCGAACCTGGTGCCCTGGGAGCGTCCGGCGCCGAACAACGTGGCAGGCAAGGGCCATATCGAGCAGCCCGGCAAGGTCGCCAACATCGTCTGGCAGACCCGCGCCGCCGCGCCGACCGCCTATGAGAACGCGCTGGGCGATGCCCTCGAAGCCGCGTTCGAAGGCGGCGCGCAGAACCCGCAGGACATCGTGCGCGCCTTCAATGACGCCGGCTTCCTGGGCGTGGACGGCCAGCCCTGGACCGAAGAGCGCTTCCTGTCCGAAATGCGCCGGCTGGGTGCCTGAGCCCGCCCCAGTCCAAGTCCAGCCTCGAAGCGAGAAAACCATGGAATCGAACAAGCAAGCCCGCACCGAAGCCCGCCTGAACACCGGCCTGCGCAACTACTGGTACCCGGTCGCCGCCTCGTGGGCGGTGTCCCATGCCCCGATCGGCATTACCCGCCTGAGCCAGAACATCGTGCTGTGGCGCGACGGCGAAGGCCAGGTCCACGCCCTGGAAGACCGCTGCCCGCACCGCGGCGCGCGCCTGTCGATGGGCTGGAACCTGGGCGACCGCGTTGCCTGCTGGTACCACGGCGTCGAAGTCGGCGGCGATGGCCAGGTCAAGAGCGTGCCGGCGGTGGAAAGCTGCCCGCTGGAAGGCCGCACCTGCGTGCGCAGCTACCCGGTGCAGGAGAAGGCCGGCGCCATCTTCCTGTGGTTCGGGGACCAGGCCCCGCAAGGCGAGGGCAGCCCCGACGAACTGCGCCTGCCGGAAGAACTGGTCAGCGAGGAACACAGCAACTTCCTGTGCGTGGCGCACTGGGACTGCAACTACCGCTACGCCATCGACAACGTGATGGACCCGATGCACGGCGCCTACCTGCATGCGGTGTCGCACTCGATGGCCAGCGGCGAGAAGTCCGCCGTGATGCAGGTGCGCGAGACCGAGCACGGCCTGGTGTTCGAGAAGACCGGCCAGCGCGGCGTCAATTTCGACTGGGTGGAATTTGGCGAGACCGGCACGCTGTGGCTGCGCCTGGCGATTCCGTACCGCGCCAGCGTCGGCCCCGGCGGCCCGTTCGGCATCGTCGGCATGGCCACGCCGGTGGATGAAGACCACTGCATGGTGTTCTTCTGGCGTACCCGCCACGTGCAGGGCTGGGAGCGCGACGTGTGGCGCTTCCTGTACCGCAACCGCCTGGAGCAGCTGCACTGGGACGTGCTGGAGCAGGACCGCGTGGTGCTGGAAATGATGGCCCCGAACGCGCGCGACCACGAGATGCTGTACCAGCACGACGCCGGCATTACCCGCGTGCGCCGCCTGCTCAAGCGCCGCGCCGAGCAGGAAGTGGCCGACGAGCCCGTCGCCACGCTGCAACCCGCCGGAGCCGCCAGCCATGCCTGAGGCAAACACCAACAACACGCTGCTGGCCGGGCGCAAGGTGCTGGTCACCGGCGCCGCGCGCGGACTGGGCCTGGCCTTCGTCAAGGCGCTGGCCGAAGCCGGCGCCACCGTGGCCATGGCCGACATCCTGGCCGAGCGCCTGCAGCAGGAAGCCGACGCCCTGCGCGCCCGCGGCCTGAAGGTGGTGCCGGTCACGCTGGACCTGTCCGATCCGGCCTCGGTGCAGGCTTGCGCCGAGGCCGCGGTCAAGGCGCTGGGCGGGCTCGACGGCCTGGTCAACAACGCCGCCGTGACGGATTCCGGCGGCCGTGACGCCGCCGCCATCGACATCGCCACCTGGGACCGCGTGATGAACGTCAACGTGCGCGGCACCTGGCTGATGACCACCGCCTGCCTGCCGGCGCTGCGCGCCAGCGGCCGCGGCGCCATCGTCAACCTGGCTTCGGACACGCCGCTGTGGGGCGCGCCCAACCTGCTTGCCTACGTGGCGAGCAAGAGCGCCATCATCGGCATGACCCGTTCGCTGGCGCGTGAACTGGGCAAGGACCAGATCACGGTGAACGCCGTGGCCCCGGGCCTGACGCTGGTGGAAGCCACCGAATACGTGCCGCAGCACCGGCACGACCTGTACCGCGAGCAGCGCGCGATCACGCGCGAGCAACTGCCCGACGATGTTTGCGGCGCGGTGCTGTTTGCACTGTCCGACCTCGCCCGTTTCGTGACCGGCCAGACGCTGGCGGTCAACGGCGGCTTTGTCATGCATTGATCCAACCGATCCACTGAAAACAGAAGGAATCCAAATGAGCGATCTTTCTCAACCGCAAAACATCAAGCGTTCCTGGGACCAGCCGGAGAACGCTTCGTTCGACCAATGGATGGAAAGCCGCGTGGCGCGCTTCTCCACGCGCAAGTACGACTGGGACGCGCTGAAGTTCCAGGCCGACTACGACCCCAAGTACCGCCGCGCGCAGATGCGTTACCTGGGCACCGGCGGCACCGGCGTGGCCGCCGACACCAACACCGTGCCGAGCGAGCATTTCACCTTCTCCACCATGATCATCCCGGCCGGCCATGAAGGCCCGTCGCATATCCACACCGACGTGGAAGAGGTGTTCTTCATCCTGCGCGGCAAGGTCAAGCTGATCCTGGAAAAGGACGGCGAGCGCTACGAGACCATCCTGACCGACCGCGACCTGGTCTCGGTGCCGCCGGGCGTCTACCGCGAGGAAATCAACATCGGCGAGGAAGACGCGCTGATGTGCGTGATGCTGGGCGCGAAGAAGCCGATCACGCCGACCTACCCGCCCGAGCATCCGCTGACGAAGATCAAGCGCTGATGCCGACGAACGTCCGTCAGCACGCATCCACCGAAGCCATGAGCAGCAACCCCATCCCGGCCACGCCCGCCGCCAGCGGAACCCCGGACAAGTACATCGTCCCGGGCCTGGAGCGCGGCCTGCGCCTGCTGAGCGAGTTCAGCAGCAAGGACCGCACCATGTCGGCAGCGGAACTGGCGCGCCGCCTGAAGGTGCCGCGCTCGACCGTGTTCCGCCTGCTGGCCACGCTGGAAATGCTGGGCTTTGTCGAGCGCGCCGATGGCGGCCGGGATTTCCGGCTGGGCATGGCCGTGCTGCGCCTGGGGTTTGAATACCTGGCGTCGCTGGAGCTGACCGAGCTGGGCCGCCCGCTGCTGGAGCGGCTGCGCGACGAGATCGGCTATCCCAGCAACCTGGTGGTGCGCGACGGGCGTTCGATCGTCTACGTGGCCAAGGCGGTGTCGCCGCGGCCGTTTGCCAGCTCGGTCAACGTCGGCACGCGCCTGCCCGCGCATGCCACGGTGCTGGGGCGCGTGCTGCTGGAAGACCTGTCGCTGGCGGAACTGCGCACGCTGTACCCGGAGACGCAGCTTGCGGTGTTTTCCGAGAGCACGCCGCGCACCGTCGACGAGCTGCACGAGATCGTGCAGCGCGACCGCGAGCGCGGCTACGTGCTGCAGGAAGGCTTTTTCGAAGCCAGCATTTCCACCATCGCCGCGCCCGTGCGCGACCGCACCGGCAAGGTGGTGGCGGCGTTGGGCGCCACCATCCCCGCCGCGCATATCGATCCGGCGCAACTGGATGCGATGGTGGAGAAGGTCAGGGATACCGCGGGCGAGTTGTCGCGCCTGCTCGACTACCGCCCGTCGCTGCGCAGCAGCGGCGCCAAGGTGGTGAATCTGTATCGGGAGTGAGGACAATGTCCATGATTGAACTCGGCGGCAAGGTTGCCGTCGTCACCGGCGGGTCCTCCGGCATCGGGCTGGCGACCGTCGAGCTGCTGCTCGAAGCGGGCGCCGCCGTGGCCATGTGCGGCCGCGACGAGAACCGACTGCGCAGCGCCGAAGCGCAGCTGCGCGAGAAATTCCCCGGGTGCCGGCTCCATGCCGCCACCTGCGACGTGCTCAAGCCTGAACAGGTCGCCGCCTTTGCCGCTGCCGTGCAGGCCACGCTGGGCAACGTCGACATGCTGGTCAACAACGCCGGCCAGGGCCGTGTCTCCACCTTCGCCAACACCGAGGACGCGGCCTGGATGGAAGAACTGCAGCTCAAGTTCTTCTCCGTGATCCACCCGACGCGCGCGTTCCTGCCGCAGCTTGAGAAGTCAGGCCAGGGCGCCATCGTCTGCGTCAACTCGCTGCTGGCGCAGCAGCCGGAGCCGCACATGGTGGCGACTTCCGCCGCGCGTGCCGGCGTGCTCAACCTGGTGCGCTCGATGGCCACCGAGTTTGCGCCCAAGGGCGTCCGCGTCAACGGCATCCTGATCGGCCTGGTCGAATCGGGCCAGTGGCGCCGCCGCTTCGAGGCGCGCCCTGAAGCAGACCGCCACCTGGACTGGGCCGCATGGACCGCGCGCCTGGCCCAGCAGAAACATATTCCCCTTGGCCGCCTGGGCCTGCCGGTCGAGGCAGCCCGCGCCATCCTGTTCCTTGCCTCGCCGTTGTCTTCGTACACCACGGGCAGCCATATCGATATCTCCGGAGGACACTCCCGTCATGCCTAATCAACAACAGTACGAGCAACAGCAGGTCACCGTCGGTTGCGCCATCACGGCGTTTCTCGAGCAGTGCGGCGTCAAGGCCGCCTTCGGCGTGATCTCGATCCACAATATGCCGATCCTCGACGCCATGGGCGAGCGCGGCAAGATCCGCTTCGTGCCGGCGCGCGGCGAAGCGGGCGGCACCAATATGGCCGATGCCTATGCCCGCACCACCGGTGGCCTGGGCGTGTGCCTGACCAGCACCGGCACCGCCGCGGGCAACGCCGCCGGCGCCATGGTGGAAGCGCTGACCGCCGGCACGCCGATGCTGCATATCACCGGCCAGATCGAAACGCCTTACCTGGACCAGAGCCTCGCCTACATCCACGAAGCGCCGGACCAGCTCACCATGCTCAAGGCCGTGTCCAAGGCCGCCTTCCGCATCCGCAGCGCCGACACCGCCATCAGCACCATCAAGCTGGCCGTGCAGACCGCGCTGACGGCGCCGACCGGCCCGGTCAGCGTGGAGATCCCCATCGACATCCAGGCCGCGCTGATCGAGATGCCGGCCGACCTGCAGCCGCTGACGGTGCCGCAGCACGTGCCGTCGGCACATGCGCTGGACGCGCTGGCCGAGCGCCTGGCCAAGGCCAAGCGCCCGCTGCTGTGGCTGGGCGGCGGTGCGCGCCACGCCAGCAAGCAGGTGCAGCGCCTGCTGGACCTGGGCTTCGGCGTGGTCACCAGCACGCAAGGCCGCGGCATCGTGCCGGAAGACGATCCCCGTTCGCTGGGCGCCTACAACCTGCATAAGCCGGTCGAGGCCTTCTACCAGACCTGCGACGCGATGCTGGTGGTGGGCTCGCGCCTGCGCGGCAATGAAACCCTGAAGTACGAACTGAAGCTGCCGCGCCCGCTGCTGCGCATCGACGCCGACCCGGCCGCCGAAGGCCGCTGCTACCTGAGCGACTACTTTGTCAGCGGCGACGCCGCGCTGGCGCTGGACGCCCTGGCGGATCGGCTTGAAAAGCGCATGCAGATCGACCCGGCCTTCGCCGCCGACCTGCGCCGCGCCCATGACACCGCCGTCAACAGCCTGGTCGACGGCCTGGGCCCGTACTCGGCGCTGGTGCAGGCGCTGCAGGGCGCGGTCGGCCGCAGCTTCAACTGGGTGCGCGACGTGACCGTGTCGAACAGCACCTGGGGCAACCGCCATCTGCGCATCTTCGATTCGCGTGCCGGCGTGCATGCGCTGGGCGGCGGCATCGGCCAGGGCCTGGCGATGGGCATCGGCGCCGCGATCGGTGCTGCGGCGACCGCTTCGGGCAAGAAGACCTTCACGCTGGCCGGCGACGGCGGTTTTATCCTGAACCTGGGCGAACTGGCCACCGCGGTGCAGGAACGCGCCGACATGGTGATCGTGCTGATGAACGACAAGGGCTACGGCGTGATCAAGAACATCCAGGACGCCCAGTACGGCGGCCGCCGCCACTACGTGGACCTGCATACCCCGGACTACGCCACGCTGGCCAAGTCGCTGTCGCTGCGCCATGCGCGCGTGAGCAACCTGGCCGAGGTCGGCGCCGCGCTGGAAGCGGCCACGGTCGAGTCGGGCCCGTTCCTGCTGGAGATCGACATGCTGTCGATCGGTTCCTTCAAGACCATCTTCGCCGGCCCCCCGGTGAACAAGGACAACGAAGAGCCGGCGCGCGAACAAACCACTGTCACCGCCTGAGGGAGACCGGAGATGCTGCATGTGTCCATGGTTGGCTGCGGCGCGATCGGCCGCGGCGTGATGGAATTGCTCAAGAGCGATCCCGAGGTGGTGTTCGACGTGGTGATCGTGCCGGAGCACACGATGGACGAGGCCCGCGACGCGGTCACCGCGCTGGCGCCGGGCGCCCGCGTGGCGACGCACCTGGACGACCAGCGTCCCGACCTGCTGGTCGAGTGCGCCGGCCACCATGCGCTGGAAGAGCACATCGTGCCGGCGCTGGAACGCGGCATCCCGTGCATGGTGGTGTCGGTGGGCGCGCTGTCCGAGCCCGGCATGGCCGAGCGGCTGGAAGCGGCCGCGCGCCGCGGCGGCACCCAGGTGCAGCTGTTGTCAGGTGCGATCGGCGCGATCGATGCGCTGGCCGCGGCGCGTGTCGGCGGGCTGGACGAAGTCATCTACACCGGCCGCAAGCCGGCTCGCGCCTGGGCCGGCACGCCGGCCGAGCAGCTCTTCGACCTGGATGCGCTGACCGAGGCGACCGTGATCTTCGAAGGCACGGCCCGCGACGCGGCGCGTCTGTATCCCAAGAACGCCAACGTGGCCGCCACGGTGTCGCTGGCAGGCTTGGGGCTGGACCGCACCTCGGTCAAGCTGCTGGCCGACCCGCATGCGGTGGAGAACGTGCACCACGTGGAAGCGCGCGGCGCCTTCGGCGGCTTCGAGCTGACGATGCGCGGCAAGCCGCTGGCGGCCAATCCCAAGACTTCCGCGCTGACCGTGTTCAGCGTGGTGCGCGCACTGGGAAACCGGGCGCACGCGGTATCGATCTAGTCCCGGCAGCCAACGCCCCACAGACTTAGCAGGCAACGACAATGAAGACGCAAGAAGTACTCCCCATCTGCATCGCGGGCGAATGGCGCCTGGGGACCGGCGACCGCTATGGCACCCGCTATCCGGCTACCGGCGAAGTGGTGGCCGAACTGAACGCCGCCAGCCTGGCGGACGTGGAAGAAGCGGTGCAGGGCGCCCATCAGGCCTTCCTCACCAGCGGCTGGGCCCAACGCAAGCCGCATGAGCGCGCCGCCGTGCTGTACCGCGTGGCCGAGCTGATCCGCGCCCAGGGCGAGCAGCTGGCCCAGCGCCAGCGCCTGGACAACGGCAAGCCGATCAGCGAGACGCGCGCCCTGGTGGCCAGCGCCGCCGGCACCTTCCAGTTCTTTGCCGCCGCCTGCGAGACGCTGGAAGAAACCATCACGCCGCAGCGCGGCGACTGCCTGACCATGAGCGTGTACGAGCCGATGGGCGTGGTTGCGGCGATCACGCCGTGGAACTCGCCGATCGCCAGCGAGGCGCAGAAGATGGCGCCCGCGCTCGCCGCCGGCAACGCCGTGGTGGTCAAGCCCGCCGAGGTCACGCCGCTGATGGCGCTGGAGCTGGCGCGCATCTGCGAAGAGGCCGGCGTGCCCAAGGGCCTGCTCAGCGTGCTGCCCGGCAAGGGCTCGGTCATCGGCGACGCCATCACCAAGCATCCGCTGGTGCGCCGCGTGTCGTTCACCGGCGGCACCACCACCGGCAAGCACATCGCCCATATCGCCGCCGACAAGATGATGCCGGTGTCGCTGGAACTGGGCGGCAAGTCGCCGACCATGGTGTTCGACGATGCCGACCTGGACCACGCGGTCAACGGCGTGCTGTACGGCATCTTCAGCTCGTCGGGCGAGTCGTGCATCGCCGGCTCGCGCCTGTTCGTGGCGCGCTCGCAGTACGAGGCCTTTATCGACCGCCTGGCCGCGGGCGCCGCGCACCTGCGCGTGGGCGACCCCGCCGACGAGCGTACCCAGATGGGCCCGCTGATTACCGACCGCCACCGCGACAGCATCGAGTCGTACGTGGCCGCCGGCGTGGAAGAGGGCGGCCAGCTGCGCACCGGCGGCCTGCGCCCAGACGTGGCCGGCCTGCCCAACGGCTATTTCTACACGCCGACCATCATCGAAGGGCTGGATAACAACGCCCGCATCTGCCAGGAAGAGATCTTCGGGCCGGTGCTGGTCGCAATCCCGTTCGACGACGAGGATGACCTGATCGCGCAGGCCAACGACAGCGTCTATGCGCTTGCCGCGGGCATCTGGACGCGCGACTACAAGCGCGCCTGGCGCGTGGCACGCGCCGTGCAGGCGGGCAATGTGTGGATCAACACCTACAAGCAATTCTCGATCGCGACGCCGTTCGGTGGCTGGCGCGACAGCGGCCTGGGCCGCGAGAAGGGGCGGCTTGGCATCCTGCAGTACATGGAGCAGAAGAGCGTGTACTGGGGCCTGAACGAACAACCGCTGCCGTGGGCCAACCACTGAACCCGGCAGGCTGGAGAGAAGCAATGATCAAGGTATTGGGGATCGACGAGATCGTCTACGGCGCGGATGACTTTGACGCCTGCCGTGGCTTTTTCACCGACTGGGGCCTGGCCATCAAGCGCGACGATGCGCAGGGCCTGGATTTTGAAACGCTGAACGGCTGCCGCGTGCTGGTGCGCCGCATCGACGATGCCACGCTGCCGCCCGCGATCGAGGCCGGCCCGACGCTGCGCGAAGTGGTGTGGGGCGTCGAGTCACAGGCCTCGCTGGACCAGCTCGCCAAGGCAATCGCTGATGCACCGGGCTTCGTGAAGCAAGGCGAGGGCGATACGCTGCGCGTGGGCTGCACCGATCCGAACGGCCTGGCCGTGCGTTTCCAGGTCACCCGCAAGCATGACGTGCAGGTCGAATGCGCGCTGATGAACACGTGGAACGACAAGCCGCGCCTGAACCAGCGCAGCCCGATCTACGACCATGCCACCCCGATCGAAGTGGGCCACGTGGTGTTCTTCGTCAAGGACGTCAAGGCCACTGAGCGCTTCTATGTCGAGAAGTTCGGCTTCATGCCGTCGGACCGCTACCCGGACCGCGGCGCCTTCCTGCGCTGCACGCCCGAAGGCGGCCACCACGACCTGTTCCTGCTGCAGCTGCCGGAACCGAAGAGCGGCCTGAATCACGTCGCCTTCACCGTGCGCGACATCCACGAAGTCTTCGGCGGCGGCATGCATGTCTCGCGCAAGGGCTGGGATACGCAGCTCGGCCCGGGCCGGCACCCGATCTCGTCGGCCTACTTCTGGTACTTCAAGAACCCGGCCGGCGGCCTGATCGAGTACTACGCCGACGAAGACCAGCTCGACGAACACTGGGAGCCGCGCGCTTTCGAGCCGGGCCCGACCATGTTCGCCGAATGGGCGATCGAAGGCGGCATCGACGGCAACACCCGCCGCCAGAAGAACGCGGGCGGACCGGCAGGCAAGTTCCTGACCGAGAAGCGGTAAGTCAGCAGCAATCGAAGGAAGCAGCAATGAGTGCCCACCAGTCCCTGACCCTGCGCGTCCACGCCATGCGCTATGAAGCGCGCGGCGTGGTCAGCATCGAACTGCAAGATCCCGAAGGGAAGACCCTGCCCGAGTACAGCCCGGGCGCCCATATCGACCTGCACCTGGGCAACGGCCTGGTGCGCAGCTACTCGCTGTGCGGCGCGCCCGAAGCGCGCCGGCGCTATACCGTGGGCGTGCTGCTGGACCGCGGCAGCCGCGGCGGTTCGCGCTACGTGCATGAGCAGCTGCGCGTGGGCGCCACGCTGACCGTGGGGGCGCCGCGCAACAACTTCGAGCTGGACGAAAGCGCCGCGCACACCGTGCTGGTCGCCGGCGGCATCGGCGTCACGCCGATCGTCTGCATGGCGCGCCGCCTGGCCGAGCTGGGCAGGTCGTTCACGCTGATCTACTGCGCCCGTTCGCGTGCCGAGGCCGCATTCGTCGAACAGCTGTCGGCCCATGGCGATGCCGTGCACTTTCACTTCGACGACGAGGCCGGCGTGCCGCCGGACCTGAACGCGATGCTGGCCGGCCAGGAGGTGCAGACGCACTTCTACTGCTGCGGCCCCGGTCCGATGCTGAAGGCGTTCGAGGCTGCCTGCGAAGCGCATGGCTACCCGAACGTGCATATCGAGCGCTTTGCCGCCGACCCCTCGACCGAGGCGGTGCAGGAGGGCGAGTACACCGTGTCGCTGTCGCGCACCGGCACCACCGTCAAGGTGCCGTCCGGCAAGTCGCTGCTGGACGCACTGCTCGATGCCGGCGTGCAGATGGACTACAGCTGCCGCGAAGGCGTGTGCGGCTCGTGCGAGACCGCGGTGCTGGAAGGTTGCCCCGACCATCGCGACAGCGTGCTCAGCAACAGCGAGCGCGCCAGCAACAAGACCATGATGGTGTGCGTGTCGGGGTGCAAGGGCAGCAAGCTGGTGCTGGACTTGTAATTTCGCGATTGTGTTCTCCCCTCTCCCGCGCGCGGGAGAGGGGCGGGAGAGAGGGCCAGCGCACGCCGTAGCCGATGCGCTGTCGAATCCCGACTGCCTCTTCCCAGGCCGCCGGGCAAGCCGCGGCATCTGCCGTTATCAAGTGCCTGCCCTCTCCCCGGCCCCTCTCCCGCAAGCGGGAGAGGGGAGCAACCCCCGAAGAATCAAACCGAGAAGCCCCGTGTTAACCCAGAGACAAGACGCAGCGTCCCCCGGCGCACCGGTGGCCGCCACCGCAGGTATCGTGACCACGGCCGACAGCGCCGGCCAGAGCGCGGCGGCGGCCCGCAGCGGCCCGCTCACGCGCGGCAATATCGTTGCCCGCATCGAGCGCATGCCGGGCAACGCCATGCATATCCGCGCCCGGCTGCTGATCGGCCTGGCCACCTTCTTCGATGGCTTCGACGTCATCGCCATCGCAGCCACGCTGCCGCTGCTGATCGCGCAGTGGTCGCTGACGCCGGGCCAGATCGGCGTGCTGATCGCTGCGCCTTCGGTCGGCCAGCTGGTCGGCGCGCTGCTGTTCCCGGGACTGGCCGAGCGCTTCGGCCGGCTGCGCTCGATCGGCTGGAGCGCGGGCATCATCGGCCTGATGAGCATTGCCTGCGGCTTCGCGCCGTCGTTCGAGATCTTCTTGCTGCTGCGCATCGTGCAGGGCCTCGGCCTTGGCGGTGAGCTGCCGGTGGCCGCCACCTATATCAACGAAGTCACGCGCGCGCATGGGCGTGGGCGCTTCGTGCTGCTGTACGAGGTGGTGTTCCCGATCGGCCTGATGGTGTCCAACGGCGTTGGCGCCTGGCTGGTGCCGCACTACGGCTGGGAGGTGATGTACTTCATCGGCGGCGTGCCGCTGGTGCTGTTCTTCATCCTGCGCCGCGTGATCCCGGAATCGCCACGCTGGCTGGCGGAGAAAGGCCGTCTTGAAGAAGCCGATGCCGCACTGCGTGCGTTCGAGGCGCGCGCCAAGGATCCGCTGCCGCCGCCGGTCAATGCCGGCAGCTACGACCGCATGACCCAGCACCCGCGCCGGCGCGTGCGTGACCTGGTCAGCAAGGCCTACCTCGGCCGCACGCTGGCGGTATGGATGCTGTGGGCAACCTGCGGCTTTATCCAGTACGGGCTGTCGACGTGGCTGCCCACGGTCTACAAGACCGTCTACCACGCGCCGCTGCAGCTGGCGCTGAACCTTGCCGCCGGCGCCTCGGTGCTGGGCGTGGTCGGTTCGCTGGTGTGCGCGATGATTGTCGACAAGGTGGGCCGCAAGCCGGTGATCAACGTGTCGTTCCTGCTGTGCGCGCTGTCGCTGGTGCTGGCGGGCGTGTTCCACGCTTCGAACGTGTACGTGGTCGCTACTTTCTGCGCGCTGGCGATGGGGTTCCTGGCCAGCGGCTTTATCACCGCCTATGTCTATACGCCGGAGCTGTATCCGACCAGTGTGCGGGCGATGGGGTGCGGGCTGGGTGGGGCGTGGCTGAAGCTGGCGGCGATCTTCGCGCCTGGCCTGATCGCCAGCACCATTGGCAGCGGCAACCTCAGCGTCGCCTTCTTCGCGCTGTCCGTGGTGCCGGCGCTGGCGGCTGTCACCGTGCATTTCCTTGGCATCGAGACCAAGGGGCGGGTGCTGGAAGAACTGGAGGTCTGAACGGGCGTGCTGGTCCCGTTCCCTTCGGGCCGCCCCGCAATCCGGGTGCGGCACTTTTTCTTTATTCCTGCGTGCGCAACAGCTTGCGCAGCCCCTGGTAAACCGCTTCCCGCTCCTCCGGCGACAACTGCCGGATCACCTGCGCCTGCCCCCGCCGCGCCAGCGGCATCACCTGGTCGTGCAGCGCGGCACCGGCTTCACTGATCGCGCAGATCAGCTTCTTGCGCGGCGTGTTGCCGGCTGAGGTCAGCCGCACCAATCCCCGATCCTCCAGCAGCCGCAGCGTGCGGCTCACCAGCGCCTTGTCCGAGGTCGACTGGGTCACCAGTTCGGCAAACGGCAGTTCGCGCGCGTGCGCCAGCAGCGCCAGGATGCGCCACTCCGGCACGGTCAGGCCGAACTGTTCCGCATAGGGCTTGGTCACCGTGCTGCGCAGCGCGGTGACCAGCTGGCTCAGCATCGTGGTCAGGAAATTGTCGACGGTCAGGCCGCTGCCGGCCTCGTCGAGGTCGGTCCACGGGCTGGTGTTGTCGGTGTCTGGCGCGGGCTGGCCGTTGGCGGGCGCGGCGTCACGGGGCATGCGTTCCTCTTGGTCAGGGTCTGCCGGCCGCGGAGTTCGGGCCGGTTGGCGGGCCCGATTGTCTCACAGGCGCTCGCCAATTCCGCCACCGGGTGTCGCTTTCGTGTCATGCAAAAGAATTAAGCAAACTAAATAATGTCAATAGGTATTTAACGTAAGTTGAGTTGTCAATATTGGCGACCTAGGATTACCAATGTTCCTGGTGTGAACGTACGTTTTACTAATAAAACAACCGAAAGTGTTGTAACCCGAGCCAACCCTGTTTTCGCGGTGCGCACAACAGCCCACTCCAACCGCGAATGCGCCCCCACAGGAGCTGTTGATGAGACACGAACGCCCCCGCCGCCTTTTCCTTGCAGCCACTGCCATGGCCGCGCTTGCGCTTGCCGCGGGCAGCGCGCTGGCCACCGCCGCGTATCCGGCCAAGACCGTGACCATGGTCGTGGCCTATCCGCCCGGCGGCGACACCGACGCCATGGCCCGGCTCTATGCCGACAAGCTGTCGGCGCGCCTGAAGCAGCCGGTCATCGTCGAGAACCGCCCCGGTGCCGGCGGCGTGGTCGGCGCCAGCTTCGTCAGCCGCGCGCCGGCGGACGGCTACACGCTGCTGTACACGCCCAACCCTTTCACGCTGGCGCCGATGGTGCTCAAGCTGGCGCCATCGGCCAGCTATGACCCGCTGCACGGCTTCACCCCCGTGATCCAGACCGCGGTGCAGGCGGTGCTGCTGGTGGCCAACCCGCAGGCCGGCATCAAGACCGTCGGCGAGATGATTGCCGTGGCCAGGGGCGGCAAGACGCTGACCTATGGCAGCCCGGGCGCGGGTTCGCCGATGCACATCGCCGGCGAGATGCTCAACCGCGCCGCGGGCGTGAAGATCCAGCACGTGCCGTACAAGGGCGTGGCGCCGGCGGTCAACGACGTGGTGGCGGGGCACGTGAACTTTGCCTACGTCACGCTGGGTCCGGTGGCGCAGTACATCAACACCGGCCGGCTGATCCCGCTGGCGATCACGGACGCAAAGCGCTCGCCGCTGCTGCCCAACGTGCCGACGCTGGCCGAGCTCGGCTACAAGGACGTGGTGGTCGGCGCCTGGCATGGCGTGATGGCGCCCAAGGGCACGCCGCCCGAGGTGGTCAAGGTGCTGAACCAGCAGCTCAACGACGTGCTGCGCCTGCCCGACGTGACCGAGAAGATGGCCACCTTCGGCGCCAGCCCGGTGGGCGGCGCCCCGGCCGCGCTGGAAAAGGTCAACGCGGCCGACTACGAGCGGCTGGGCAAGGTGATCCGCGACCTCGCGATCACGGCGGAATGACGCAGGGCAGCGCATCGCATTCATGCAACCAGACAAGCAGGAGGCCGGCATGAGCAAGGCCATCGTGGGAAGCTCCACGCCGCAGGTGACCGCGCGGGAAAAGGTCATGGGGCGCGCGCAGTATGCCGGCGACATCAAGTTGCCCGGCATGCTGCACGCCAAGGTGCTGCGCAGCCCGCACCCGCATGCGCGCATCGTGCGCATCGACACCTCCGCGGCGAAGGCGCTGCCCGGCGTCAAGCTGGTGGTGACCGGGCACGATGTGCCCGCCCGCAACTGGGGCCCGCACCGCAAGGAGCAGCGCATCCTGGCCTGCGGCGTGGTGCGCCACGTCGGCGAGGAAGTGGCCGCGGTGGTGGCGGTCAGCGAGGAGATCGCGCGTGATGCGCTGGACCTGGTCCGCATCGAGTACGAGGCGCTGCCCGCGCTGCTGACGCCGGAAGCGGCGCTGGCCGATGGCGCGCCCGAGATCCATGCCGGCACGCGCAATATCGGCCATGAGATGCACATCGTGCGGGGCGACGTGGATGCCGCGTTCGAAGCCTGCGCCGCGGTGCATGAGGCCACCTACGACATGCACTCGCAGTACCCGGGCTACCTTGAGCCGATGGCCTCGGTGGCAGCGCAGGACGGCAACGGGCGGCTCACGCTGTGGGCCTCGACCCAGTCCGTGTTCCTGGCGCGCGCGCGGCTGGCCGAGGCGCTGGACCGGCCGGTCTCGACCATCCGCGTGGTGCAGGCGACCACCGGCGGCGGCTTCGGCGCCAAGATCGTCGAGGAGAACAACAGCCTGATCTGCGCCTTCCTGGCCAGCCGGCTGGAGCGCCCGGTGCGGCTGGTCAACAACCGGCTGGAAGACTTCCAGGGCGCGCGCGCCAGCGTGCCGATGAAAGTGTGGCTGCGCATGGGGCTGTCCGCAGACGGCGTGATCCTGGCCAAGGATGTGCGCATCACGGCCGAATGCGGCGCCTACTCCGGGCTTGCCGGTGATGTGATGCACGTCACCGCCATGCGCAGCGACAACATGCACCGCGTGCAGAACGTGCGCTCGCATGCGGTCATGGCCTATACCAACAATCCGCCGCGCGGCGCCTTCCGCGGCTTTGGCGGGCAGCAGATGCAGTTTCCGCTGAACTGCCACCTGACCGTGCTGGCCGGCATGCTCGGCATGGACCCGGTGGAGGTGCACAAGCGCAATGCGATCGGCGCGGGCGAGACCAGCGTGCATGGCTGGAAGATCAGCAGCACCGGCATGGCCGAGTGCCTGGACATGACCCGCAAGGCCATCGGCTGGGACGAGAAGCGCGCCGCGCCGCGCGGCACCGGCACGCGCCGGCGCGGCGTGGGCATTGCCGCGGCCATGCACGTCAGCGGCAACCGCACGCTGGGCAACTGGGACGGCTCGACCATCCTGCTCAAGATCAACGAGGACGGGCGCGCGATGCTGCAGACCAGCGAGTGCGACATGGGGCAGGGCGCCAACACCATGCTCAGCCAGATCTGCGCGCAGGAGCTCGGCATCCCGCTGTCGCACGTGACCGTGATGGCGCCGGATACCGATACCGCGCCGTTCTGCCTGGGCTCGCTGGCGTCGCGCGTGACCATCATCGCCGGCAATGCGTTGCTGCGTGCCGCGCGCGAGGCGCGCCAGAAACTGCTGGCACTCGCGGCGGAGAAGCTTGGCGTGGACGCGGAACAACTGGCGATTGCCGATGGCCGCATCGCCGCGCCGGGCCAGCCCGACAAGTCCGCCACGCTGGCGGAGATCGCGCGGCTGCATATCTTCCGCCACGGCGGCGAGGGCATCCACGTGCGCGCCACCTATGACGCGCCCACGGTGATGCACGACGCCGACTACTACGGCAACGTCGCGCCCGCGCACTCCTTCGCGGCACAGGCGGTGGAAGTGGAAGTCGACACCAGCACCGGCCAGGTCACCGTGATCGACAGCTTTGTCGCCGACGACTGCGGCAAGGCCATCAACCCGCTCGCCGTGCACGGCCAGACCCACGGCGCGACCGTGCAGGCGATCGGCTGGACCCTGTACGAGAACCTGCAATACGAGGATGGCCGCCTGATGAACGGCAACTTTGCCGACTACACCATGCCGACCGCCGACGCGGTGCCGATGTTGCGCACCGACGTGGTGGAATCGAACGACCCCAACGGCCCCTATGGCGCCAAGGGCGCCAGCGAAACCGCGATCCTGCCGGGCGCGGCGGCGATCGCCAATGCCGTCTTCGACGCCGTGGGCGTGCGCATCCAGTCGCTGCCGATCACGCCGGAGAAGGTGCTGGCGGGCCTGCGCGAACTGAAGCAGAAGGAGGCCGTCCATGCGTGACTTTGCCTTCCTTGAGCCGGCCACCGTGGCCGAGGCCAGCCAGATGCTGGCCGAGCTGGGCGACAGTTGCCGCATCCTTGCCGGCGGCACCGCGCTGATGCTCGGCATGCGCCAGCGCATGCTGACGCCTGGCCACCTGGTCTCGCTGGGCCGGCTCAAGGCGCTGCGCGGCATCACCTTCGATGCGCGCGAGGGCCTGCGTATCGGCGCGCTGACGCTGCATGCCGAGGTAGCGCGCTCGCCGCTGGTGCAGGCGCACTACCCGATGCTGGCCAGCATGGCCTCGCGCGTGGCCAATCCGCAGGTGCGCAACCAGGGCACCATCGGCGGCAACCTCTGCTATGCCGACCCCGCCACCGATCCGCCCGGCTGCCTGATGGCGCTGGGCGCGCGGATCGTGGTCAGCGGCCGAGGCGGCGAGCGCGAGATCGATATCGAGGACTTCCTGGTCGACTACTACGTCACGGCACTGGCGCCGGACGAGATCGTCACGCAGATCCGCGTGCCGGCGCCGGGTGCCGGCGCCGATGGCCGCTATGCGCGTTTCCTGCGCACCGCCGCCGAGCACCGGCCGCTCGCCAGCGTGGCACTGGCGGTGCGGCGCGAGGGCGCGTTCTGCGTCGAGGCGCGGCTGGCGGTGGGCGCGTCCACGCCGATCCCGGCCCGGCTGCGCCGCGCCGAAGCGCTGCTGGCCGGCAAGGCCGTCACCGCGGAACTAGCCGAGGAGACGGCCGCCATTGTCGCCGCGGACATCAACGCGGTCTCGGACATGCGCGGGTCCGAAAGCTACCGGCGCGAGATGGTGCGGGTAGTCGCGCGCCGCACCATTGCCGAGCTGTTCGGCGTAGCATCGGAGTAAGGAATCCCCATGAACCAAGTCAGCATCGAACTCACCGTCAACGGCGAGGAACACCAGGTGGAGGTGCCGGCGCGGCGCCTGCTGTCCGACCTGCTGCGCGACGACCTGAACCTGACCGGCACCAAGCGTGGCTGCGAGACCGGCATCTGCGGCGCCTGCTCCGTGCTGGTCGACGGCGAGGTGGTCAAGTCCTGCCTGATGCTCGCCGTGCAGGCGCGCGGGCGCCATGTGATGACGGTGGAGGGGCTGGCCGCCGACGGCCAGCTGCATCCGCTGCAGCAGTGCTTCATGGACAACGGCGGGCTGCAGTGCGGCTATTGCACGCCGGGCTTCCTGATGGCCTCGTGCGCGCTGCTTGCCAATAACCCCAACCCGACCGAAGACGAAGTCCGCCACGGCCTGAACGGCAACCTGTGCCGCTGCACCGGCTATGTCGGCATCGTTGAATCGGTCCTGTCCGCCGCGGAGAAAATGCGTGGAAATTGAAAAGACCCTGGTCACCGCGGCGCCGCCGGCGCGCGTGTGGGAGCTGCTGCTCGACCCCAACGTGATGGGCGCGTGCGTGCCCGGCATGGAATCGATCGAAGTGCTGAGCGATGTCGAGTACATCGCCCATATGGCGGTCAAGATCGCCTTCATCAACGCGCGCTTCCGGCTGCATACGAAGATCGTCGAGACGCGCGCGCCGCATTACCTGCGCACCGAGGGCACCGGCGAGGACGACTCGGTGGCCAGCTCGCTGCGCCAGTCGAGCGAGCTCTTCCTGACCGCCCTGGACGATGGCGGCACGCAGCTGCGCATCAGGGTGGAGGTGGACGTGCTGGGCCGGCTGGGCACTTTCGGCCTGAGCGTGATGAAGACCAAGGCCGATCGCATGTGGGACGAGTTTGGCGCCAACCTGCTGGCGCGGCTGTCGCCGCAGGGGGCGCAGGCAGCGCCCGAGCCGGCGGCGAAGTCCGCACCTGCGGCACCGGTTGCATCGGCCGCGGCTGCCAACGGCCATGCGGTGCTGCCGACACGGTCCGCGCCCGCACCCGCCGCCGGCGGGCTGTTCTCGCGGCTGTTCGGGCGCGGCGAGGCCGCGCGCGGGCCGCTGTCGGACATCTGCGTTGAGCTGCGCCGCAGCGACGAGACCATCGTGGTGCGGTGGCCCGCCGCCCAGGGCGAGCAATGCGCGGCCTGGCTGCGCGACTACCTGCGCCCAGGGGCATAGGCGGAGCCAGGGCGGGGTCTGCCGGCAATACGGGTACCCTACAGGGTGCAGGCGTGATATATGAGAGCGTTACGCCAAGACCGAATATTGCAGAGACAGACCATGACGACCGATTCGCCGCAGGAAGACACGCAGGAAAGCGGCCAGGAGGGCGCCCCGGAGAGCGCCCAGGAGAAGTACATCGTGCCGGGGCTGGAGCGCGGCCTGCGGCTGCTGGCCGAATTCAGCAGCCGTGAGCGCACCTTGTCGGCGGCCGAGCTGGCGCGCCGGCTCAAGGTGCCGCGTTCGACCGTGTTCCGGCTGCTGGCCACGCTGGAAATGATGGGCTTTGTCGAGCGCACCGACGGCGGGCGCGAGTTCCGCCTGGGCATGGCGGTGCTGCGGCTGGGCTTTGACTACCTGGCCTCGCTGGAGCTGACCGAGCTGGGCCGCCCGCTGCTGGACCGGCTGCGCGACGAGATCCACTATCCGTGCAACCTGGTGGTGCGCGACGGGCGCTCCATCGTCTATGTGGCCAAGTCGGTGGCCTCGCGCCCGTTTGCCAGCACCGTCAACGTTGGCACCCGGCTGCCGGCGCATGCGACCGTGCTGGGCCGCGTGCTGCTGGAAGACCTGTCGCTGGCGGAACTGCGCACGCTGTATCCGGAGGAGCGCCTGGAGGTGTATTCCGAAAGCACGCCGCGCACTGTCGAAGAGCTGTACGACATGGTCCAGCGCGACCGCCAGCGCGGCTATGTGCTGCATGAAGGGTTCTTCGAGGCCAGCATCTCCACCATCGCGGCGCCGGTGCGCGACCGCAGCGGCAAGGTTGTGGCGGCGCTGGGCGCGACCATCCCGGCCTCGCGCATCGATCCGGACCAGCTCGACAACGTGGTGGAACAGGTCAGGCGGGCGGCGGCCGAGCTGTCGAGCCTGCTCGACTACCGGCCGGAGGTGCCGAAACCGTTCGCGTGACGGCAGCGCGCGCCGCCAGCCATCCATTGGGAAGCAATATGCAGCAACGCAAGACATACAACAGGCCGCCGCGCCGGCGGCAATGGCTGGCCGGCACGGCGCTGGCCGCTGCGCTGGCGGCGTGCGTGCCGTGGCAGGCGGCGCAAGCCGCCGGCTGCGCCAATGTGCGCATCGTGGTGCCGTTCCCGGCCGGCGGCCCGGCAGACCAGCTCGCGCGCACGCTGGCGCACGGGCTGCAGCAGCGGCGCGGCACGCCGTTCGTGGTCGACAACAAGCCTGGCGCCAACGGCAATATCGGCATCGACACGGTGCGGCGCGCGCCGGGCGACGGCTGCACGCTGCTGGTGGCCCCGGCCGGCAACCTGACCATCAACCCCACGCTGATGCCGGCGCTGAGCTACAACGTCGAGCGTGATTTCCGGCCGGTGTCGCTGCTGGCGGGCTCGCCCAACGTGCTGGCGGTGCATCCGTCAGTAAAGGCGAATTCCGTGCAGGACCTGGTCAGGCTGGCACAGCAGGCAGAGAAGTCCGGCAAGCCGCTGGGCTACGCCAGCCCGGGCGTCGGCAGCGGCCTGCACCTGGCCGGCGAGCTGTTCCGCAACAAGGCCGGCATCACGCTGCTGCACGTGCCCTACAAAGGCACCACGCAGGCGCTCAACGACGTGGTGGGAGGACAGGTGCCGATGCTGTTCGGCACGTGGCCGACGCTGGCGCCGTTTATCCAGTCCGGCGCGCTGCGCGCGCTGGCGGTGACGCAGTCCAGGCGCTCGCCGGCCGCGCCGAACGTGCCGTCGCTGGCCGAGCAGGGCGTGCCCGGCATCGACGTCAGTTCCTGGTATGCGCTGCTGGTGCCCAGGGCCACGCCGCAGCTGGCGGCCGATGCGCTCAGCGCCGACGTGCGCGCGCTGCTGGCCACGCCCCCGGTGCGGGCCGAGCTGCAGCGCCAGGGCATGGAGCCGGTGGGCAGCACGGCGCAGGCGCTCGAGGCCCGCATCCGCGAGGAAACCGCGGCGTGGGCGAAGCTGATCAAGGCGTACGGGATTACCGCGGAGTAGCGGCGCTGCGGTATCCCATCAGGCCCGACAGGTCGCGCGCGGCCTGCCTGACTTCCTTCTCCACGCGCTCGCGCAGCGCGCCATCGGCTTCAAAGCGCTGCTGCGGTCCCGCCACGCTGATCGCGGCGATCACGTCGCCGTCGGCGCCGCGCACCGGTGCCGCGCAGGAATCGATGCCCGGTTCATAGGCGGAAAAGCTCCAGGCGCAGCCGCGTTCGCGATCGGCGGCAAGGATATCAGCCAGCCGCGCGTGCGTGGCCGGGCTCTGGCCGGTGACCGTCGGCAGGGGATCGGATCCCAGCAGCTCGCGCAGCGTCTCCGGCGGCAGCTCGGCAATCAGCATCCGCCCCGGCGTGGTCAGGTGTGCGGCCACGCGGCTGCCCACCTGGATATTGCTGACCAGCGAGGCCGCGGGCATCTGCCGCAGCAGGTAGAGTGCATCGCCGCCATCGCGCACGGCCAGGTAGGCCGACAGCTGCAGCGATGCGCTCAGCCGGGCCAGCACGCGTGCGGCAAAGCTGGTCAGGTCATTGCTGGCCAGCACGCGCGAGGCCAGCTTCAGGAAGTTGAAGCCGACCTGGTGCCCGCCTTGCGGCAGGCGTTCCACCATGCCCTCATGCTCCAGTGTATCCAGCAGCCGCATCACGGTGACGCGGTTCACGTCGATGCGCCGGCCCACTTCGCTCAGGTTGGCGGTGGCGCCGCCCTCGGCGATGAAGCGCAGCAGGCGCAGGCCGCGGATCACCGGCGAGACCAGCTGGGCTTCGCGGGCGTCTTCGGTATCGCCATCGTCGGCAAGGTCAGGCTGTGGGCGGGATTTGGGCATGGTGGTGTCTGCTGTCAACGGAAAACGGCCGCGCAGGCGGCCGTGCTGGCGGAAACGATCGGCGCGGCTTCAGCCGAGGGCGACGTTCCAGGCGTCGTAATCGTACACCCAGTCGGCATTGCCGCCTTCCTTCAGCCAGGCATTGCCGCGCGAGCCGATCTGGATGCGGCTGGTGCGTTCGTGGCGCGCGGCCTGGTAGCGTGCCAGCGCGGCGGGCACGCCTGCGGCACCGCCGGGTGCGGCATCGGCAAGGCAGCGCGCCAGCACCACGCCGTCTTCAATCGCCATGCCGGCGCCTTGTGCCATGAACGGCATCATCGGGTGGCAGGCGTCGCCCATCAGCGTGACCGGGCCGGCGCACCATGTCGGCAGCGGGTCGCGCACGTACAGCGCGGAGATCAGCACCTCGTCGCAGGCATCGAGCAGTGCGCGCGCCTCGGGGTGGAAGCCGGCATAGGCGCTGCGCAGGTCTTGCACGCGGCCCGGCGTGGTCCAGGACTCATGGCGCCAGGCTTCCTGTGCGACGGTGGCGAAGATAAAGATGTCGCGGCCGCGGTTGAGCGGGAAGGTGACGATCTGTGTGGCGGCGTCGGGGCCCCACCATTTGGTGAAGGCGCCCAGGTTGGGCACGCCGGCGAGGCGCTCGGCGGGAACGACCGCGCGGTAGGCCACCACGCCGGTGAAGATCGGGCTTTCCTGGCCGAACAGGGCGGTGCGCACGGTCGAGTGGATGCCGTCGGCGCCGACCAGCACATCGACGCGCTCCTCTGCGCCACTGGCGAAGCGCAGCGTGGCGCTATCGGCATGCGGCTCGATCGCCACGGCCTTGTGGCCAAGGCGCACGCATTCGGCCGGCACGGCGGCTTCCAGTGCGGTCATCAGGTCGGCGCGGTGCATGGTCAGTTGCGGGGCGCCGTAGCGGCGCTCGGCGTCTTTCTGCATCGGCAGGCGGGAAGTTTCTTCGCCGGTGTCCCACGTGCGGCTGATGCGGTGGCTGGGGCGTGCGGCGGTTTCGCGCAGGGCGTCGCCGATGCCTAGCCCGTCGAGCGCGCATACGGCGTTGGGGGTCAGGTTGATGTCGGCGCCTACGCGGGCGAAGCGGGGGGCTTGTTCGTAGACGATTGCGTCCATGCCGAGCTTGCGCAGTGCGATGGCTGCGGCGAGGCCGCCGATGCCGGCGCCGTTGATTCCGATCTTGAGGGGCATTTTGTCTACCTGCTGGTTGTTGGTGTATGTTCAAAAATGAACTATATGTTCATAAAAATATATGAGCGTGAGGGTGAACAGTCAATTAAGGTGAACCCTAGGAAGGTGGTTTGGTGAGGGGGCTGGGGCAATGCGGTCGGTTAGTGGCTTTTGGCAGCGTGGCTGTTTCGCCGGCGTAGCCGGCGAGTCACTTTTTGTCCGAGCGACAAAAAGTAACCAAAAAGCGCGTCGCCTATGCGGCTGGCAATCAATTCCACGGCGTTGGTGGTTCGCACGGTGGTGCTTGCCGTTTGGGCGTGGGTGCCCGTTCGACCCTGCTACGCCATGTGAGTGTGGGACAGTGCCTGCGATAACCCACTATTGAACGATCCCCATGCAGGGCGTAGGCCGCCTGCTGCAAACGGCATTGCGGGGACGCCTACGGCTGCTGCGCAGGCTCAAGATGCGTTGACGGTCATTGGGCGCTTGCGCGGAGCGCAGCCGAAGGCGTTGATGCGATATCGCCAAGCCCCAAAAAAAACAGCCGCACACGGCGGCTGCTCTTGAAACCATCGCCGGTACACAAACGCTCAAAGCCCCAACACGAGCTTGGCAATGATATTGCGCTGGATCTCGTTAGATCCCCCGTAAATCGACGCTTTGCGATAGTTGAAATAACGCGGCGCCAGCACAGCCGCATATTCAGGCCCGACACGCGGCGCGGCCTCGCGTCCCTGCAATTGAGCCCAGGTGTCCTGCACGAACGGCAACGCCGCCGGGCCTGCAGCTTCCACCGCAAGTTCGCTGGCGGCCTGCAGAGTCTCAGTGCCCGTGAGCTTCAGCATGCTCGACGCGGCCCCGATCGAGGTCCCGGATTCCACGCCTGAGAACACCCGCAACTCAACCGCTTCCAGCGCGGCAGCACGCAGGTGCAGCGCCGCCAGCTTGCGGCGGAAGGCGGGATCGTCCAGCAGGCGGCCACCGTCGTCGGCAGGCTGCTCCGCGGCAATCTCCGCGATCTTCGACAGTTGCTTGCGCAGCATCGGGCTATATGTACCGCCGCGCTCGAACTCCAGCAGGTACTTGGCGTAGGTCCAGCCCTTGCCTTCCTCCCCGATGCGGTTTGCCACCGGCACGCGCACGTTCTCGAAGAAGACCTGGTTCACTTCCTGCTGCCCGGTCATGGGACCGTCCAGCGTCGGCAGCGCCGACACCGTGATGCCGGGCGTATGCATGTCGAGCAGCAGGAACGAAATCCCTTCCTGGCGCTTCGATTCGCGGCTGGTGCGCACCAGGCAGAACATCCAGTCGGCCCACTGCGCATGCGTGGTCCAGATCTTGGAGCCATTCAGGATGTAGTGCTCGCCGTCGCTGTCGGTGCCGTGGTCGGCGCGCATCTGCAGCGAGGCCAGGTCGGAGCCGGAGTTGGGTTCGGAATAGCCCTGGCACCACCACACGTCCGAGCTCAGGATCGGCGGCAGGAAGCGCTGCTTCTGCTCGGGCGTGCCGTACTTCATGATCACCGGCGCCACCATCTTCAGGCCCATTGGCGACACTGGCGGGCAGCCGGCGGCGGCCAGTTCCGACTGGAAGATAAAGCGCTCGGTCGAGGTCCAGCCCGGCCCGCCGTATTCCTTGGGCCAGTTCGGCGCGGCCCAGCCGCGCGCGTGCAGCGCCTTCTGCCAGCGCAGCTGCGCGGCCTTGTCGAGGTAGCCGTTCTTGGACTGCGCCATCATCGCGCGCAGGTCGGCGTCATAGGCCTGGGCGATCCAGGCGCGCACGTCTTCACGGAACTGCTGATCTTGCGGGGAGAAATCGAGATTCATCGACGGGCCTCGCTGGGTAATCGTCTGGGTTCGGGGATGCCGGCTTCAGGCCGCGGCCAGGGCGGGGTAGAGCAGGTCGGCGTAGCGGCGCAGGTGGTGCTCGGCCGAGCCCAGCTGCAGGTCGATCGCGGTGACGCGCTTGAAGTAGTGGCCCACGGCCAGCTCTTCGGTGACGCCCATGCCGCCGTGGATCTGCACCGCCGCCTGGCCGACAAAGGCACCGGCCTGGCCGGCCTGGATCTTGGCCGCGCACGCCGCCTGGGCGCGTGCCTGCGGCGCGCTGGCAGCCTGCATCGCCGCCACCTGGGTCAGCGCCACGGATTGCTCCAGCTGCACGTACATGTCGGCCATGCGGTGCTGCAGCACCTGGAAGGTGCCGATCGGCACGCCGAACTGCTTGCGCTGGCGCGCATAGTCGATGGTGTCGGCCAGCATGCGCGCCATCGCGCCATTGGCTTCGGCACAGAGCGCGACCATGGCTTCGTCGCACAGCTGTTCGATCAGGGCAAAGGCTTCGCCTTCCGCGCCGATGCGCTGGCTCGCCGGCACCTGCACGTTGTCGAGCAGCACCTCGGCAGCACGCAGGCCGTCGAAGGTCGGGTACTCGCGCAGCGTCACGCCCGGCGTGTCGCGCGCAATCCAGAACAGGCTGATGCCGTCCCGGTCGCGGCGCGCGCCGGAGGTGCGGGCGCTGACCACCAGGTGGGTGGCGAACGGCGCGCCGACCACGGCGTGCTTGTGCCCGCTCAGCTTGTAGCCGTTGCCCTGGCGCGTGGCGCCGGCCTGCACGTCGTGGCGGCAGTAGCGGCTGGCGGGTTCGGCGTGGGCCCAGGCGGCGGTGGCTTCGCCGCCGATGATGGCCGGCACCCACTGCGCGGCCAGCTCGGGGCTGCCGTGCATCAGCGCGCCCCCGCCCAGCACCACGGTGCCCAGGTAGGGCTCCAGCGCCAGGTGGCGGCCCAGTTGTTCCATCACGATCATGTGCTCGGCCGCGCCGCCGCCCAGGCCACCGAGCGCCTCGGGGTAGGCCGCGCCGAGAATGCCGAGCTCGCGGGCGAATGCGCGCCAGCAGTCCGGGCGCCAGCCCGCGGCGGACTGCACGGCAGCGCGGCGGGCTTCGAAATCATAGTGGTCGGCCAGGTAACGCGCGAGCGTGTCGCGCAGCATCGACTGTTCTTCGCTGAACTGGAAATCCACCTTGGCTCCTTCGGAATGGGGGTGAGGCGTGATTGCAGTAGTCTGGCGGGCATCATCCTGCCAGGCCGCCCGGTGGCGCATCGTCGCATCGGACGAAGCTGTTCCGGCGCGAACGCAGCCCTTTTTTGTGGCACTGCGACAAAACAGCGGCGGTGCCGCTTCGTCGCTTCCGACGATGGTTGAACCGGCTGAGGTTCCGAGAATGCAGGATCGGCATCCGCCAACACACCGACACCCGTCGAGGAGTCCAACGCCATGCATCCGCACATCCACGCGCAGCGCACACCCGAAAAACCAGCCGTCATCATGGGTGGCAGCGGCGCAGTCGTCACCTACCGCGAACTGGACGAACGCTCGAACCAGGTCGCCCACCTGTTCCGCAGCCAGGGACTGCAGCCCGGTGACCGCGTGGCGTTCATGGTCGAGAATCATCCGCGCCTGTTCGAACTGTGCTGGGGCGCGCAGCGCAGCGGCATTGTCTATGTCTGCCTGAGCACGCGGCTGAACGTGGCCGATGCCGCCCACATCATCAATGACAGCGGCGCCAGGCTGGTGGTCACCACGCACGCGCAGGCCGAGGTCGCGGCAGCCCTGGCCGGGCAGACGCCGGCCTTGCGCGGCAGGTTGATGCTGGACGGCACAATGCCGGGCTATGACGCGTACGAGACCGCGCTGGCGCGCTGCCCGGCAACGCGCATTGATGACGAAGTGACCGGCGGCGACATGCTGTATTCGTCCGGCACCACGGGCCGGCCCAAGGGAGTGTATGCGCCGCCGTCGAGCCCGAATATCGACGATCCCACGACCCTGACCAGCCTGTGCCAGCGGCTCTATGGCTTCGATGCCGAGACGCGCTACCTGTCGCCCGCGCCGCTGTACCACGCGGCGCCGCTGCGCTACAACATGACCGTGCAGGCGCTGGGCGGGACCGCGGTGGTGATGGAGCATTTCGATGCCGAGCACTATCTGCAGCTGGTGCAGCAGCACCGCATCACGCATACGCAGCTGGTGCCGACGATGTTCTCGCGCATGCTCAAGCTGCCCGAGGCGCAGCGCCAGGCCTATGATGTGTCGTCGCTGCGCGTGGCGATCCACGCGGCCGCGCCGTGCCCGGTGCAGGTCAAGGAAGCCATGATCGCGTGGTGGGGGCCGGTGATCTGGGAGTACTACGCCGGGACGGAGGGCAACGGCGTGACCGTGGTCAGCACGCCGGAGTGGCTGGAGCGCAAGGGCACGGTGGGCCGGGCCATGGTCGGCAAGCTGCGCATCTGCGGGCCGGACGGCGCGCTGCTGCCGCCGGGCGAATCGGGCACGATCTACTTTGCCGAAGGCCGCGACTTTTCGTACCACAACGACGAGGCCAAGACCGCGGAGTCGCGCCACCCGCAGCAGCCGGAATGGAGCACCATCGGCGATGTCGGCTACGTGGATGCGGACGGCTACCTGTACCTGACCGACCGCAAGGCCAACATGATCATCTCCGGCGGCGTCAACATCTACCCGCAGGAGGCCGAGAACCTGCTGATGACGCATCCCAAGGTGATGGACGTGGCCGTGATCGGCGTGCCCAACGAGGACTTCGGCGAAGAGGTCAAGGCCGTGGTGCAGCCCGTCGACATGAGCCAGGCCGGTCCCGAGCTGGCCGCGGAACTGATCGCGTTCTGCCGCGCCAACCTGTCGGCCATCAAGTGCCCGCGCTCGGTCGACTTCGCGTCCGAGCTGCCGCGCCTGCCGACCGGTAAGCTGCTCAAGCGGCTGCTGCGCGACCGCTACTGGGGCGGCCACGCCAACAAGCTGGTGTAGGGCCGCCTGCCGCTGCCCGCATTTTCGCGAGTGCGGCGGTTTACGTCATAATCCTCCGTTACATCACAGCCACGGCCCGCCTGCCTGCATCCGCAGCGCGGGCGGGCGCATCGCGCGGCCTGCAACGGCAGCGATGTGCGGGAGACGACAACAGCCAATGGCAAGTATCGAGGAGACCGGACGGCGCGCGCCGCCGCCCGCCGGCGCCGCATCGCTGGCGGCCAAACTGCGTCCGCCGCTGCTGACCCCGTTCCAGGTCGAGCGCGCGGCGATCTGCGAGACCGTGTGCGCGGCCGGTTTCGTCAAGCTTGTGCTGGTGCGTGCACCGGCGGGCTTCGGCAAGACCACGGCCATGCTCCAGTGTCGCGCGCGCCTGGAGGCCGCGGGCGGGCGCACCGCCTGGCTGACGCTGGATCGGTCGGACAATGATGCCTCGCGCTTTCTGGGGTCGGTCGAAGCTGCCATCGCGCAGGGCCTGGGCGGCGGCGGCCCCGGCCGGTCCGCGCACGCGACGCTGGCACAGGATCCCGGCGAGCAGGCGCTCGCGCTGATCGACCGCCTGGCCAGCCATAACGGCGCCTTCACGCTGTTCCTCGATGATTTCGAAGCGATCCAGAACGCCGCCGTGACCGGGCTGGTCTGGCAACTGGTGGAAAGCCTGCCGCCCGGCTGCCGCGTGGTGATCGGCACGCGCTGGGTGCCGGAATCCGGCCTGGGCCGCCTGCGCGCGCGCGGCGAGCTGCTTGAGATCGAACCCGCGCAGCTGCGTTTTTCCGCCAGCGAAACTGCATCCTTCCTGCGCCATGCGCGCGGGCTGAAGCTGGAGCAGGCGGCCATCAGCGTGCTGCACCGGCGTACCGAGGGCTGGGCCACGGCATTGTGGCTGGCGTCAGTCGCGCTGGAGCGGCGCAGCCAGCCAGAGGGTTTTATCGCCGGCTTCTCCGGCTCCAACGCGGCGATTGCCGACTACCTGGTCGAAGACGTATTCCTGCACCTGCCCGAGGCGGTGCGCGACTTCCTGCTGCGCACCTCGATCCTGGACCAGTTGTGCGGACCGCTGTGCGACGCCGTGTGCGAGCCCGCGACAGCTGGCAGCAGCGACGAGATCCTGGCCTGGCTGGAGCGCGCCAACCTGTTCCTGCTGCCGCTGGAGAGCGAACGCTATGGCGAGCGTGGCTCCGGTGCGGCATCGGAGCAGTGGTACCGCTATCACAGCCTCTTTTCCGGCTTCCTGCGCGGCCAGCTGGCGCAGGCCATGCCTGACGCCGTGCCGCAGCTGCACCTGTCGGCATCGCGCTGGTATGAGTCGCAGGGGCGCCCGGTGCCCGCCATCGAGCATGCCTTCGCGGCCGGTGCGCTGGCGCGCGCGCTGCCGTTGCTGGACGGCGCCGCGGACGACCTGCTGGCGCAGGGCCGCATGCGCCTGCTGACGCGCTGGCTGGAGGCGGTGCCGGCGGAAGAACTGGCGCGCTGGCCCAAGCTGCAGATCGCGCGCGTGTGGGCGGTGTCGTTCACGCGCGGCCCGGCCGAAGCCATCGCCCTGCTGCAGCAGATCCCCACCGAGGGCGCGGCCGGCGACCTGCTGGCGCATATCCGCGCGCTGCGCCACATGCTGCTGAACATGATGGACCGCTTCGACGATGCGCGCGCCTTCGCCCGCAATGAGCTGCCGCCGTTGCCGATGGGCTATGCCTTCCCCGATGCGATCCTGGGCACGTCGATGGCACGCCTGGCTGCGGTCGCCGGCGACTACCCGGAGGCGCGCCGGCTGCTGCAGGTGGCACGGCACGCGGTGCGAGGCTCGGACAGCAATTTCAACAAGATTTTCTCGGAATCGGTCGAAGGGCTGATCGACCTGCGCCAGGGGCGGCTGCAGCAGGCGCTGGCGCGGTTTCGCATCGCCGCCAGCACGATGCTGCCGAACCGCTTCGGGCCCACCAACGGCAATGCCATGGCCGGCATCCTGCTGGCCGAAGGCCTGTACGAGAGCGGTGATTCCGAGCGCGCCAGCCGATTGCTCAACGTCTACCTGCCGCTGTCGCGCGACCTCGGGCTGCCTGACCAGATCATCACCGGGCACACGGTGCTGGCCCGCATTGCGTTCGAGCGCGGCGAAGCCGACCAGGCGCATGAATGGCTGGCGCAACTGGAAGCGCTGGGGCACCACCGCGGGCTGACGCGGCTGGTGATGGCGGCAATGCTGGAGCGCGCACGGCTGGCACTGCGCCAGGGCAATGTTCACGCGGCGCAGGAGGCGATCGAACGCGCCGCCGATCCGGCGCTGTGGCGCACGCGGCCCGGGGTCAGCTCCTTTGCCAGCGATGTCGAGGACATCACCCTTGGCCGGCTGCGGCTGGACTTGTATGCGCGCCCGGGCACGCCGGTGCGCGAGGTCATCGAGCGCGAGCTGGCGGCTGCCGCCGGCAACCAGCTGATGCGCCGCGCGCTCAAGCTGCGCATCCTGCTGGCGCAGGCGTGCCAGCGCGCTGGCGACGGCGCGCACGCGCTGGTGGTGATGGGCGAGGCGCTGCGTTTCGGCGCTGCCGAAGGCTTTGTCCGCATCTTTGCCGACGAGGGCGACGATGTGCGCAGGCTGGTGGCCGATGCCTGCTCGCGCCAGTCGGCCAGCCTGCCTGCCCCCTATGTGGAAAGGCTGCTGCAGGCCTGCGGCCAGTCCGGGAGCGAGCAGGCCGCCGGCGCCGGCCGGCCGGCGCCGGCGGCGCTGGTGGAGCCGCTGACGCCCAAGGAGCAGAAGGTGCTGCAACTGCTGGCCGAGGGCTATTCCAATGTGGCCATGGCCGAGCGCCTGTTCGTGTCCGAAACCACGGTGCGCACGCACCTGCGCAATATCAGCGCCAAGCTGCACGCCAGCAACCGCACCCAGGCGGTGGCCATTGCACGCCAGCTCGGGCTGCTCTGAGGCCGCGCGCGCAGGTCAGCCCGCGCGCGCTTGCGGCTCAGATGCCGATGAACTCCGTGAATTCCTCCAGCGGTGCGCGCACGGAACGCAGCTGGTTGGCGGGCGCCTCGGGGTCTTCGTAGCCGATCGCCATGCCGGTGAACAGCATCCGTTCGGCCGGCAGCGACAGGAACTTGCCCAGGGTCTGCGGGTACATCGCCCAGCATTCCTGCGCGCAGCTGTCCAGCCCTTCTTCACGCAGCAGCAGCATCACCGTCTGCAGGTACATGCCCAGGTCCGACCATTGCGGCGGGCCCATGCGGCGGTCCACGGTGCAGAACAGCGCCAGCGGCGCGCCGAAGAAGGTGAAGTTGTTGGCAAACTGCGCCAGCCGCCGCGCCTTGTCCTCGCGCGGGATGCCGAGGTAGTGGTAGAGCGCCTCGCCCACCTGGAAGCGGCGGTCGCGGTAGGGCGAGACCAGCTCGCGCGGGTAGATGTCGTACTCGCGCTCTTCACCCGCGGGCGCCTGGGCGATGCGCTTGCGCATGATGGCGCGCAGCCCCTCCAGGGCCTCGCCGCCGATGACATGGATATGCCAGGGCTGCAGGTTGCCCCCCGAGGGGGCGCGCGCGGCGGCGTCGAGCACGCGGCGGATGGTGTCGGGCGCAACGGCCCGGGGCAGGAAGCCGCGGACGGACTTGCGGCTGGCGACGGCTTGGCTGACTTTCATGCGAATTCCGGAAAAGTTGATCGACGGGCGCGCTTCAGATGAAGGGCGGCTCGCTGGTCCAGTCGAAGAAGTCCGGCATGTCGTGCGACACGGTTTCCGGGAAGGCGGCGGGACGCTTCTCCAGGAAGGCGCTGACGCCTTCCTTGACGTCGGCGGAGCGCCCGCGCGACTGGATCGCGCGGCTGTCGAGCTTGTGCGCTTCCATCGGGTGGCTGGCGCCGGCCATGCGCCAGATCAGCTGGCGCGAGATCGCTACCGAAACCGGCGCGGCATTGGCGGCGATCTCGCGGGCAATGGCCTGGGCGGCAGGCAGCAGGTCTTCGGGCGCGTGCAGCGAGCGCACCAGGCCGCGCTCATGCGCTTCCTGGGCCGAGAACACGCGGCCGGTATAGCACCATTCCAGCGCGGTCGAGATGCCGACCACGCGCGACAGGAACCACGACGACGCCGCTTCGGGCGTGATGCCCCGGCGCGCAAAGACAAAGCCGAACTTGGCGTCGGTCGACGCCAGCCGGATATCCATCGGCAGCTGCATGGTCACGCCCACGCCGACTGCGGCGCCGTTGACCGCGGCGATCACCGGCTTGAGGCTGCGGAAGATGCGCAGCGACACGCGCCCGCCACCGTCGCGGTGCGCGCTGTCGGGGCTGGCGCCATAACGCTTCTCGAAGTCGAAGGTGGAGCTGCCGCCGGACAGGTCGGCGCCGGCGCAGAAGGCGCGGCCCGAGCCCGTGACGATCACGGCACGCACGTTGTCGTCGGCATCGGTGGCGTCGAACGCGGCGATCAGTTCATGCATCATCTGCGCGGTGAACGCATTGAGCTGGTCCGGGCGGTGCAGGGTGATGGTGGCGACACCGTCTGCAACGGCGTAGCGCAGGGTTTCGAACGAAGGCGTGGCTTGCGTCATGGGGGGCTCCTGCCGGGATTGCTGCGAATATGGGAGGAAGTGTGCCGGGGCGGGGCGCCGGCACGGGGCTCGGTCAACACTAGTGCAGAATGCGCCGCCCGCAATCGTCGCTTCCGACGAGGCTCGGAATCGGCACCTGGCCGTAGACTGACCCCGATCAAGCGGCAGGGCCGGCACTACCGCGCGCCTGCCGGCGCAGACAGCAAAGGGACAACCATGAAGACACGAATCACCGAACTGCTTGGCATCCGCTACCCGATTATCCAGGGTGGCATGCAATGGGTTGGCTACGCCGAGATGGCCTCCGCGGTTTCCAACGCCGGCGGGCTGGGCATCCTCACGGCGCTGACGCAACCCACGCCCGAGGCGCTGGCCGAAGAGATCCGCCGCTGCCGCGAGATGACCGACAAGCCGTTCGGCGTGAACCTGACCCTGCTGCCGTCGATCAACCCGCCGCCGTACGCGCGCTACCTCGACGTCATCATCGAAAGCGGCATCAAGGTGCTGGAAACCGCCGGCAACAACCCCAAGGAACATATCGCGCGCGCCAAGGCCGCCGGCATCAAGGTGATCCACAAGTGCGTGGCGGTGCGCCATGCGCTGTCGGCCGAGCGCCTGGGCGTGGACGCGGTGTCGATCGACGGCTTCGAGTGCGCCGGCCACCCCGGCGAGGACGACGTGCCCGGCATGGTGCTGATCCCGCAGGCGGTGCGCAAGCTGTCGATCCCGGTGATCGCCTCCGGCGGCATCGCCGACGGACGCGGCATGGCAGCGGCACTGGTGCTGGGCGCCGAGGGCGTCAACATGGGCACGCGCTTCTGCGCCACGCGCGAGGCGCCGATCCACGACAACGTCAAGAAGGCGCTGGTGCAGGCCAGCGAGCGCGATACCAACCTGATCTTCCGCACGCTGCACAACACCGCGCGCGTGCTCAAGAACGCCGTGTCGGACGAGGTGGTGAGCATTGAACGCCGCCCGGGCGGCGCGCAGTTCGAGGACGTCAAGCACCTGGTCGCCGGCGTGCGCGGCAAGGCGGCGCTCAAGGCGGGCGAGACCGACAGTGGCATCATCAGCGCCGGCCAGTGCGTGGGCCTGATCGACGACGTGCCCAGCTGCGAAGAACTGATCACGCGCATGGTGGCCGATTGCCGAGAGCACCTCAGCGTGGCCTCGCGCTTCTTTGCCTGACGCCATGGCCGAGGCTGAAATCGAGCGGGCGATGACCCAGGCCATCGCCGCGCCGGGCGAAGCTGCCGGCGGGGACGTGCCGGAGGGCTTCGTCCCGCTGCGCAGCATGAGCGGCTACATGGCAGGTTTCGGCCAG
Organism: Cupriavidus sp. GA3-3; assembly: GCF_000389805.1. Taxonomy (NCBI): domain Bacteria; kingdom Pseudomonadati; phylum Pseudomonadota; class Betaproteobacteria; order Burkholderiales; family Burkholderiaceae; genus Cupriavidus; species Cupriavidus sp. GA3-3. The sequence goes on along the minus strand of NZ_KB944473.1, from coordinate 10,909 downwards.
CTCTACCTGCATGCGGAGCGCCGCACGCTGGCGGTGCGCATCGACGAGAGTCACCTGAATAACCTGGGCATCCCGCACGGCGGCATGCTGGCGACGCTGGCCGATACCGCCATCGGCATGATGATGTCGCTGGAAACCGGGCGCTCCAAAAGCGCGGTGACCGTCAACCTGAGCCTGGACTACCTGGATTCCGCGCGCCTGGGCGACTGGGTCGAGGCCCGCGTGGAGTTCGACAAGCTCGGCTCGCGCCTGCGCTATGGCACCTGCCGGCTGGTCAGTGGCGAGCGCTGCCTGCTGCGCGCGACCGCAATCTTTGCAGTGCTGGCGCCGCGCACCTGAGGCCTGCGGCAAACTTCGTCGCTTCCGACGACGCTTGCCACCGCCCGCGGCGCAACAATGCAAAGCGACACTGCCGGCGCCAGATGCCGGCACTCCGGACAACACCATGGCTGCCCCGGCAGCCTGCACCGAACCAAGGAGATCACATGGCAGAGGCATATATCGTCGCGGCGGTCCGTACCGCCGGCGGCCGCAAGGGCGGCAAGCTGTCGGGCTGGCATCCGGCCGACCTGGCCGCACAGGTGCTGGACGCACTGGTGGAACGCACCGGCGCCGACCCGGCGCTGGTCGAAGACGTCATCATGGGCTGCGTGAGCCAGGTCGGCGAGCAGGCCGGCAACGTGGCGCGCAATGCCATCCTGGCCTCGCGCCTGCCTGAAAGCGTGCCCGGCACCTCGGTGGACCGCCAGTGCGGTTCGTCGCAGCAGGCACTGCACTTTGCCGCGCAGGCAGTGATGTCGGGCGCGATGGACATCGTCATCGCCGCCGGCGTGGAAAGCATGACGCGCGTGCCGATGGGCCTGTCGTCGCAGCTGCCGGCCAAGAACGGTTTCGGTGTGCCCAAGAGCCCCGGCATCGAGGCGCGCTATCCCGGCGTGCAGTTCAGCCAGTTCACCGGCGCCGAAATGATTGCGCGCAAGTACGACCTGTCGCGCGAGCAGCTGGATGCCTACGCCCTGCAGAGCCACCAGCGCGCCATCGCCGCCACCAAGTCGGGCCGCTTCACCGCCGAAATCCTGCCGGTGGAAGTGCGCACGGCCGACGGTGCCAACGGTGAAATGCACACCACTGACGAAGGCATCCGCTATGACGCCACGCTGGAAAGCATCGGCAGCGTCAAGCTGATCGCCGAAGGCGGCCGCGTGACTGCCGCTTCTGCCAGCCAGATCTGCGACGGCGCCGCCGGCCTGATGGTGGTCAACGAGGCCGGACTGAAGAAGCTTGGCGTCAAGCCGCTGGCGCGCGTGCACTCCATGACGGTGATCGGCCATGATCCGGTCGTGATGCTGGAAGCGCCGCTGCCGGCCACGGAAGTCGCGCTGAAGAAGGCGGGCCTGCGCATCGGCGATATCGACCTGTTCGAAGTCAACGAAGCCTTCGCCCCGGTGCCGCTGGCCTGGCTGAAGGCCACCGGCGCCGATCCGGCGCGCCTGAACGTGCATGGCGGCGCGATCGCGCTGGGCCATCCGCTGGGCGGCTCGGGCGCCAAGCTGATGACCACGCTGGTACATGCGCTGCATACGCACGGCAAGCGCTACGGCCTGCAGACGATGTGCGAAGGCGGCGGGCTGGCCAACGTGACCATCGTCGAGCGCCTGTAAAGCTGTGAGAGTCGCTGCGTGCCGCACAGGCACGCAGCGCATGGATCGCCGCAGCAAGGAGTAGTAAAGGGAGAAGGACCGGCGGCGCGGGCATGTCAGAGTGCCCGCGCCAGCAGCCGGAAAAAGGGGCCGCGATTTTCGCGGCTTTTCTTGTTTGCGGTGTGTCGCGCGCGTCAGGCGAACGTCACTGCGCTGCGCCGGTCGGCGCGTTCCAGGTGCGGCACGTTGTTGAAGCTCAGCAGCCGCTGCACGCCGCGGCCGACGATGATCTCGCAGAACGCCGTATTGCGGAATTGCAGGTTCATCTCGATGGCGGCCTGTGCAGGTGCGCCAAGCAGGTCGGCCGTGGCGCGGCCGATGGCGCCACCGGAGCTCACCACCAGGATGGCATCCTCGCGCGTCATGCCTTCGCTTGCGTGCGCCAGGGCGCCGGTAATGCGGGCGCCGAAATCGGCCCAGCTCTCGGGCATCTCGGCCAGCCCGTCCTGGGTCCATGCGGCGTAGGCCGCGCGGAAGGTGCGCCAGTAGTCGTTGTAGTCGCCGTTCTGGTGCGCGCGGTGGTCGGCGCCGCCGGTGTGGCAACGGTACAGCGCCTCGCCGTCGTATTCGTTCAGGCCCGCGTGCGAGACGATCGCTGTCTGCGGCTGACCCATGCCGGCCAGGATCTCGCTGGCGGTGTCCTGCTGGCGCACCAGCGTGCCGGACACCACGCGGCTGAAGCTGACGCCGCGCTCCTGGAAATACTCGCCCAGCCAGCGCGCCTGCTGGCGGCCGGTCGGCGACAGGCAATCGTAGTTGGCGGCGCCAAACGAGGCTTGTCCGTGCCGGACGAGGAAAAGCGTGGCCATGAGCGGTCCCGGTAAACGTGAGGCGGATAGGGCTGCGCCCGGCGCGCCGTTTTGCGGCAGGCCGGGGGCGCCGGGCACGGCGCCCGGCGTGGGCACATTCTAGGGAGGTCCGGCGCGCCAGCCAAGCAAGCGCTGCGCAATTCATGGCAGCCATGGCCTGGCTGCATTACCGCGGGTGGCGCGGGCCGGTGGTGTGCTCAGGCCGGCTCTGCGCAGGGGACGCCGAGATAGCCGGCCATCAGGCGGTTGAGTTCCGGGATCATCTGTTCGTCGTCGAGGTGCAGTGGGCCGGAATCATTGAGCACGGCATTGACCAGCACGCTGAACACCGCCTGCATGGCAAAGCGCACGCGCACCTCGGCGGTGTCGGCAGGCATCGCCAGCCGCGGCACCAGCAACTGCACCATGCGCTCCACGATGGCTTCGCCGCTCTGGCGGTGGGGCACCCATTCCTCGGGCCGCGTGGACGCATGCCGCAGCGATGCCCGGATCACGCCGCGGTTGGCCAGCGTGCCGAGCACCATGAAGCGCGTGGCCTTTTCCAGCAGCACCGGTGTCGGCACGTCCTCCCAGCGCTCCTGCGCCAGGTAGCGCTCAGTCGACGCGGCAGTTTCTTCCATGACCAGCGCACGCAGGGCCTCGAAATAGGCCATCTTGTCGCGGAAGCGCCCATAGAAGGCACCCACCGATACCTGGCACGCCGCGGCGATCTGCGCCACGGAAACGGCGGCAAAGTCACGCGAGGCAAGCAGTTCGCGGCCCGCGCCCAGCAAGGCCTGTTCGGTCTCACGCGCACGGCGCTGGCGCGGCGGCTGCAGGATCGAGGGGGTATCGATACGGGGAAAGGAGGCGTTGGCGGTGAAGCCGGATTGGGTCGCTGACATTGGCACTCCGTATTCGAATTCTGATTCGAATTTGAAAATACCGGTGCGTGCCGCGACGCGTCAAGGATTTTGTCGGGTGGCAGCCCGGCGTGGCGGGTGGGTGGGCTGCGCCGGAGGTGGCGTTGCGGCGCGCATGTGCCGCTTGCCTCGGCGCGGGTCAGAGCGATCCGAACACGGTGCCCAGTCCGTAGGTGAAGGCTGCCGCCATGCCCCCGATCAGCACCTGCCGCAGCGCCGAGAACCATCCCGGGCGGCCATTGAACGACGAGGTGCCCCAGCCAACCAGGCCAAGGCCGGCCAGGCACGCGACGATGCTGCCGAACTGCGCCGATGGCCCTGCGGTCACGAGGAACGGCAGCAACGGCACCAGCGCACCGCTGCTGTACAGCACGAAGGAAATTACCGCCGCCTGCACCGGGTTGCCGCCGCGCTCCTGCGGGTTGATGCCCAGCACTTCGCGCGCAAAGGTGTCCAGGGCCGCGCGCGGGTTGCGCATGATCTCGTCGGCGGCACGCTCGGCATCGGCCGGCAGCACGCCCTTGCCCACAATCACCGTGACCAGCCGCTGTCGGGCCCGGGTGGCATCATGCGCGAGCTCGTGCGCCATGTCGCGCAGGCGCTTGTTGTTCATCTCGCGACTGTTGGTCACCGACAGCCATTCGCCCAGCGCCATCGAGCAAGCGCCCGCCGCCAGGCCCGCCAGCCCGGCCAGGATGACGGCCTCGCGCGAGGCCGCCGCGCCCTCCAGGCCCATCACCAGGCAGAAGCTGGACACCAGCCCGTCGTTGACGCCCAGCACGGCTGCGCGCAAGGCGTTGCCGCTCGGTCGATGGAGCAGGCGCCGTACGCGGGTGCCGAAGCCGGTTGGAGTGGGGGCGCTCGACAGGGGCATGGTCCTTTTGCGATGGAGCGTTGTCAGTTGAAGCGCGGGCCCAGGTCATCCCGCATCCATTCGATAAAGGCGCGCGTGCGTGCCGGCAACAGTCGCGCATGGGGATAGATCAGCGATAGCGGCCATGCCGGCTGCTCGAAATCCTGCAGCACGATGCGCAGTTTGCGTGCTTCGACCAGTTGCGCGACCTGGTAGGACAGGAAGTGGCCGAAGCCCGCGCCTTCGGCACAGGCAGCCACGGCGGGCGCGGTCTGGTTGAATTCCAGGTTGCCGCTGACCTGCACGTGGAACTCCCGGCCGTCCTCCTGGAAGGTCCACCAGTGCGCGTGGTTGCCGGTGAAGCGCACGCAGTTGGCACTGGCCAGTTCCTCGGGATGGCGTGGCACGCCGTGCTTGCGCAGGTAGGCCGGCGTGGCCACCACCACGCGGCGGATGCTGCCGACGGTCTGCGCCACCAGCGTGGAATCAGCCAGCGGGCCGATGCGCACCCCCACGTCCAGGTCTTCTTCAAGCAGGTTCACCACGCGGTCGGTGAATTCCATGCGGCAGCGCACGCGCGGATAGCGCTGCACGAAACGCGTGACCGCCGGCGCCACATACATCTGGCCGAACAGCACCGAGGCGGTCAGCGTGAGCTGGCCGCTGGGTTCGACATGGCTGGCGGTCAGGCCGGCCTCGACCTCGTCGATGGTGGCCAGGATGCGCCGGCAGCTGTCCAGGTAGCTGCGCCCCTCGCCGGTCAGCGACAGCCGCCGCGTGGTGCGGTTGAGCAGCCGGACCTGCAACTCGGATTCCAGCGCCGCCAGCGTGCGCACCACCGCCGGCAACGAGGTATGCAGCGTCGTGGCGGCTGCCGTCAGGCTGCCCTCGTCGACGATCCGCACAAAGGTCTGCATCGCGCGTAGCTTGTCCATGGCGCCACACATTACTCCATTCTTTGGAGTAGTCAAATATCAATTGCCCTATTTATTGCAACGACTTCGGCGCCCAGAATCCGGCTATCCCAACCGTTGAGGAGAGTGCCATGCAAGAAACCAATCGCCCCGCCAAGCCGCTGGTGCTGTACCGCTCGCCGGTGTCCGGCCACGCCCATCGCGCAGAACTGTTCCTGGGGCTGCTGGGCTTGCCCTGCCGGCTGGTGGACGTCGACCTGCGCGGCGGCGAGCAGCGCAGCGAGGCCTTCCTACGCCTGAACCCGTTCGGCCAGGTGCCGGTGCTGGATGACGACGGCGTGGTCGTCGGCGATTCCAACGCCATCCTGGTCTACCTGGCCACGCGCTATGACGACGGCCGCTGGCTGCCGCGCGATCCGGTGGGCGCGGCGCGCGTGCAGCGCTGGCTGTCGGTGGCCGCCGGCGACATTGCCTTCGGGCCGGCGGCGGCGCGCCTGGGCGTGCTGTTCGGCAGGCCGGTGGCGATGGACGATGCCATCGCCCGCGCGCAGCGGCTGTTCACGCTGATGGAAATCCTGCTCGCCGGGCAGCCGTTCCTGGCGGCCGACCATGCCACCATTGCTGACGTTGCCGCCTACAGCTATATCGCCCGCGCCGAGGAAGGCAACGTGCCGCTGGCGCCGTACCCCGCGCTGAACGACTGGCTGCGCCGCATCGAAGCCTTGCCCGGCTTCGTGCCGATGCTGGTGTCGAAGGTCGGCCTGGCGGCGTAGCGCCTGCCGGACCCGCGTATCGCCAATCGATCCGACAAGGAAAAGGAGCTAGTCATGGATCTGCCCACATGGCCGCACGCCGGCCTGCCATTCCACGCCGGCGAACTGGCCGCCCAGGAGCGCGCCGGCAAGCGCGAACGCATGGCCGCGTCCGGCCCGCGGGTAATCCGTGGCGAGATGCCGGAGCAGCACCGCACGTTCTTTGCGCAGCTGCCGTTCCTGCTGGTTGGCGCCGTCGATGCCGACGGGCAGCCCTGGGCCACGATGCTGGCCGGGACGCCGGGGTTTGCGCATACGCCTGATGCCACCCACCTGCGTATCGACGCCGTGCCGCTGCCCGGCGACCCGGCGGCCCCGGCGCTGGCGCAGGGCGCGCGCATCGGCCTGCTCGGGATCGAGCTGCCTACGCGCCGGCGCAACCGCCTGAACGGGGTCATCGTGGCGCGCGACGAGGGCGGGATGACAGTCGAGGTCGAGCAGAGCTTTGGCAACTGCCCGCGCTATATCCAGTTGCGCGACGTGAGCCTGGCCGACCCGGCGCCCGCGCCGCCCGCCTGGCACGGCGACGCGCTGGATGAGCAGGCGGTGGCCTGGCTGCGCGGCGCCGATACCCTGTTCATCGCCACCAGCCACACCGCATCTCCGCAGGACGAGGGCGAGCACACCGGAGGCGCCGATGTCTCGCACCGCGGCGGCAAGCCTGGCTTTATCCGCGTCGACGAGGCCGGCACTCTGACGTTCCCGGACTTCAACGGCAACAACTTCTTCAATACGGTCGGCAACCTGCTGGCCAATCCGCAAGCCGGGATCGTGGTGCCGGATTTTGCCGATGGCTCGCTGCTGCATGTGGGCGGGCGCGCCGAGGTGATCTGGGAGGGCGATGAACTGGCGTCATACGCCGGCGCCGAACGGCTGGTGCGGCTGCATGTCGAGCGCGTGGTGCGGCGTGCGGCGGTATTGCCGCTGCGCTTCGGTTTTCGCGAATACTCGCCGGTGTTGGCGGACACGGGCGCGTGGCCGGTGCGTTGAGTCCGGTAGTCCGGGAGATTGTCATAAAAAGGACATCAGAAAGTCACAAAAGAGTCACAATGGCGGCTGGCGACTGTTCGTAGCACCCGGAACCAGGGCGCTGGCGGGCAGCCCTGTATCAAGGAGAAATCAACCGTGGACAAGACGAAGAACAAGCCGCAAGCCCGCCGGGACATCCTGAGACACGCACTGCTGGCCCTGGCCGCCGCGCCGCTGGCACTGGCGGCGGGGACCGCGCAAGCGGCCTGGCCGGAAAAGCCGATCCGGCTGGTGGTGGCATTCCCGCCCGGCGGCCCGGTCGACACGCACGCGCGCCTGCTGGCCGAAAAGCTGCAGCCGATCCTGGGCCAGACCATCGTGATCGACTACAAGGCCGGCGCCGCCGGCAATATCGGCTCGGACAACGTCGCCAAGTCCGCGCCCGACGGCTACACGCTGCTGCTGGCCAACACTGGGCAGATGGCCATCAACAACTCGCTCTATCCCAAGCTGCCCTACAGCATGCCGAAGGACTTCGCGCCGGTGGCACGCACGGCGCTGATCCCGCTGGTGATGGTGGTCAACAACAACGTGCCGGCGCGCGACCTGAAGGCGTTCATCAGCTATGCCAAGGCCAACCCGGGCAAGCTGAACTTTGCCTCGGGCGGCAATGGCGGCATCTCGCACCTGATGCCGGAAATGTTCAAGCAGGCTTCGGGCACGTTCATCGTCCATATCCCGTACAAGGGCAGCTCGCCGGCGCTGACCGACGTGATGGGCGGCCAGGCGCAGATGATGGCCGACTCGATCCCGCTGTTCACGCAGTACATCAAGGCAGGCAAGGTGCGTGCGCTGGCGGTGACGTCGCCGCAGCGCTCTCCCGCGCTGCCGGATGTGCCGACGATGCAGGAGGCCGGGCTGAAGGGCTTCGAGGTGGTTGGCTTCTATGGCATGCTGGCGCCGGCGGGCACGCCCAGGGAGGTGGTCTCACGCCTGTCCGGTGCCTTGCGCACGGTGCTGGCCGACCCCGACACCAAGGCGAAGCTCGAGCAGCAGGGTGCCGAGCCCGCATGGCAGTCGCCGGAGGCATTTGCCGCCACGATCACGGCGGAGCAGAAGCGCTGGGGGCAGGCAGTGAAGGCGTCGGGCGCAAGTATCGACTGAGCCGGGCGGGCACCCGCGGGTGCCGTGGCTCATGGCTCAGCTGCGGCCCCGATATTTCAGGCTTGCGCAGTGGCCGACGAGCGCGGTGATGCAGCAGGCATCGCCGCGCCATTCGCCGCCGATGACGATGCCGTCCTGGCCGGTCACCAGCTTGCGCTGGCATTGGCCCGGTACCGGCGTGCGCTCCATGCCGGCATCGCGCGGGCCGCTGCCCGGGGGGCGCGCGGGCGCAATCGAATCGTTCCAGACATAGGCCGTGCCGGAGGGCAGGACCTGCACCGATTGCGGCGGACCCCACTGGCGCTTCGCCTCATCGACGGGGACGTTTTTCCAGGAATCGAAGACGTCCTGCATGGCGCTGGCCTCCAGGCCGGCGCAGGCACCGGTGATGGCAGCCGCCCACAAGACGGCCAGGCTTGCACGCACGCTGACGGCGCCGCGGGCCGTTTCGGCCGGAAGGATTGGGTTGGCTGGCATGTAGGCTCCGCATCGGCGCAGCCGGCTGCAAGGGCCGGCCTGTGCAGGCTAGCGGAGCCGCGTGCCTCGCTGCAAGCGTGCTCTGCGCGATGACGCACAGAGCGTGGCCGGCTTCAGTCGGAGACCAGGCCCAGGGGTTGCTGTGCGGCAGCCGGTGGCGCCTTGCGGGCAGTCTGTCCGGCCGGGATGCGTGCCGGGCGTGGCGCCCGGGCGGGGGCCTCGGGGGCGGTCAGCGTGAACGGCCTGTGCACGGACAGCGGCACCGCCTGCGGCATCCATTGCGCCAGCCGCGGCGCGAGGATCTGGTATGTATCGAGGTCGAAATGCGCTGGTGCTGCCGCCAACGCCTGCGCTTCTTCCAGCGTGGCTGCGCAGCCCAGGTAGCACCAGTCGTCGGCGACATGCCACCAGGTGCGTCCGTCGTGCTGCTCGCGCCAGGCAGCCGGGCCATCGAAGGGCCAGGGCATCAGCGCGATCGGCGCCAGCGCGGCGGCCAGCCGGGCGCGGTGCGCGCCCGACGGCTCGGCGCCGACGCAGGCACCGGCGCAGCGATGGACCTGGCGCGCAAAGCAGGGGCTGCCACGGCGGGTGGTTTTCTCCAGCGACAGCGTGGCCAGGCACAGGCCGTGTTCCTGCGCCAGCGCGCGCAAGCGAGCCTCGGCCGCGCCGCGGCTGCCGAACACGCCGAACAGGTCGCGATGCCGGCAGAAATCCGTATCTCGATCCGAGCGCAGGCGTGGCACCGGCAGCTGCTGCGGCAGTTCCCAGGCATAGAGCCGGGCATTGCGGCGCAGCAGCTGGTTGTGCACCGGCTGCATCGCCTTGACCAGCCGGGCTTCGAGCAGCAGCGCGCCGGTCTCGCCGCCGGTCTCGCGCCATTCCACACGGCGTACCAGCCGGGCCAGCCGCATATCCTTGCCGTACCGGTAGTCGCCGGAGAAGTGGGCGCCGATCCGTTGCCGCAGGTGCACGCTCTTGCCGATATAGAGTGGCACGTCCTGGTCGCCATAGAATATATAGACACCGGGCGCCGCCGGCACGTCTTCCAGCGCGGTTTCGTCCAGGCCGGCCGGCAGGCTGGCCCGCCGCACCAGCGTGCGCACGGCCGATTCCACCAGGTCGACCGAATACGTGGCATGGATCTTCTGCCAGAACTGCCACAGCAGCTCGGCATCGGCCAGCGCGCGGTGGCGGCCCTTGGGCGTCAGGCCGAAGCGCGCGATCAGCGCATCCAGGCCGTGGCGTTCCACGGAGGGGAACAGCGAGCGCGACAGCCTTACCGTGCACAGCACGTCGGCCCGGAAGGTCACGCCGGCACGTCGGAAGGCGTTCTTCAGGAAGCCATAGTCGAAGCGCGCGTTGTGCGCCACGAACAAGCGGCCTTGCAGGCGTTCGGCAAGCGATTCCGCCAGTGACTCGAAGCTCGGCTGGCCGCGCACCATCTCTTCGGTAATGCCAGTCATGCGCTGGATGAACGGCGGGATCGACATGCCGGGGTCGAGCAGGGTGTCCCATTCAATGATGCCGTCCGGGCCGACTTCGACCACGCCGATCTCGGTAATGCGGTCGCGCTGGGCGTCCGCGCCGGTGGTCTCCAGGTCGACAAAGGCAATAGGGCGCGACAGCGCCGCGGCGAGAGCTTGGGCGTCGAGCAGGCGCGCCCCGTCCGCTGGCAGGCGCGACGGCAGGTAGGTAGGCATGTCAGGCATTTGCCGATTCTAAGGCGGCGCTGATGGTGGCACGAAGAAGTTTTCAAAAACCCCTTGCCAACCCCGCTGCGGTCCCTTAATATTCGCCCCCTCGCAACACAACGCAGCGCTGCAAAGCAGACGCAGCAAGGGTTGCGGGGTCGACCGGGATGGTTGGCGCAGCGAAGTTGGCGCGCTGACCGCAGCAAAAAAAGATGCTGAAACGGTTGACGAAACGAAGAAAGCTCTGCATAATCTCGTTTCTCTGCTGCAGACAACGCAGCGGCGCTGAACGGCAAAGCCGGCGGCGAAGTTCTTTAACAACCAAACAACCGATAAGTGTGGGCGCTGGGTAGCGGACGCCGCTGTCTTCGGACAGTGTTGCTTCACAAGTTATACAGTGCTCGCACAGCAAAACGTGACTGGGTCTTCGGATCTGGTCAGTCAGTTTTCTGAGAGTGAGCGACCGCTCGAAAGAGCGAGGACCTTCGGGTCCACACAGAGATTGAACTGAAGAGTTTGATCCTGGCTCAGATTGAACGCTGGCGGCATGCCTTACACATGCAAGTCGAACGGCAGCACGGGCTTCGGCCTGGTGGCGAGTGGCGAACGGGTGAGTAA
>NZ_KB944472.1:0-60695 GCF_000389805.1 Cupriavidus sp. GA3-3 | reverse complement strand
CCAGTCACGTTTTGCTGTGCGAGCACTGTATAACTTGTGAAGCAACACTGTCCGAAGACAGCGGCGTCCGCTACCCAGCGCCCACACTTATCGGTTGTTTGGTTGTTAAAGAACTTCGCCGCCGGCTTTGCCGTTCAGCGCCGCTGCGTTGTCTGCAGCAGAGAAACGAGATTATGCAGAGCTTTCTTCGTTTCGTCAACCGTTTCAGCATCTTTTTTTGCTGCGGCCAGCGCGCCAACTTCGCTGCGCCAACCCTTCCGGTCGACCCCGCATCCCTTGCTGCGTCTGCTTTGCAGCGCTGCGTTGTGTTGCGAGGGGGCGAATATTAAGGGACGCAGGACCGACTGGCAAGCGATTTCGCGAAATAATTCGAACCCCCCGTAAAAGCGGCGCACGAGGCTCAAATGTCGCGGTGGTGACAGCATCCAGCGGCGCCTCGGCTTAAGCTGAGACCGTGGGCGTTGGCCCGACCCGAGACGTCCTCTTTATATATAGACGTCGAATGCCAAGCAGAGCAGTTGAAGGAGACAAGATGACCCGACCCGTGACGCCCGGCCTCTCCGTGGTCGCCGGCAGCGCCGACATCCCCCTGTCTGATGAGACGATTCCGGCATTGCTGGCGCGCACGGTCGCCGCAAACCCGGGCGCCCCGGCCGTGGTGTTCCGCGAGCATGGGGTGCGCTGGAGCTGGGCGGAGTTCAGCGACCAGGTCGATCGCCTGGCCAGCGGCCTGCTCCGGCGGGGGATCCAGCCGGGCGACCGGGTCGGCATCTGGGCGCCGAACCGGCCCGAGTGGCTGGTGACCCAGTTCGCCACCGCTCGTATCGGCGCCATCCTGGTCAATATCAATCCGGCCTACCGCCAGGCGGAGCTGGAATATGCGCTGAACAAGGCCGGCGTGCGCATGCTGATCACGGCCGCGCGTTTCAAGGCCAGCGACTACCTGGCCACCCTCCAGGCGCTGGCGCCGGAACTGGCCGAGGCCGAGCCGGGGGCGCTGCGCTCCGCCCGGCTGCCCCGGCTGCAGTGGGTGATCCGCATGGGAGGCGAGGCGACGCCCGGCATGCTCAATTACGATGCACTGCTGGCCGAACCCGATACTGTGCGCCTGGACGCGGTGACCGCGACGCTCTCCGCGCTCGACGCCATCAATATCCAGTTCACCAGCGGCACCACCGGCAACCCCAAGGGCGCCACCCTGACGCATCACAACGTGGTCAATAACGGCCGCTTTGTCGCCATAGCGATGCGACTTGGCGACAGTGACGTACTGTGCATCCCGGTGCCGCTCTATCACTGCTTCGGCATGGTGCTGTCGGTGCTGGCCTGCGTCTCGGTCGGCGCCTGCATGGTGTTCCCGGGCGAGGCCTTCGATCCGCTCGCGACCATGCAGGCGGCCAGCGAGGAACGCTGCACCGCCCTGCATGGCGTGCCGACCATGTTTATCGCCCAGCTGGACCATCCGGAGTTCAGCCGCTTCGACTTCTCGGCCCTGCGCACCGGCATCATGGCCGGCGCCCCCTGCCCGATCGAGGTCATGAAACGCGTGGTGGCGGACATGCATATGTCGGAGGTCACCATTGCCTATGGCATGACCGAGACCAGCCCGGTCTCGTTCCAGAGCGCCACCGACGATCCGCTGGACAAGCGCGTCGCCACTGTCGGCCGGGTGCAGCCGCACCTGGAATGCAAGGTGGTCGACGCCCTCGGCGAGGTCGTGCCGACCGGCGCCACCGGCGAGCTTTGCACCCGCGGCTATTCCGTGATGCAAGGCTACTGGGAAGACGACGAGCGCACCCGCGAGGCCATCCGCGACGGCTGGATGCACACCGGCGACCTTGCCACCATTGACGACGAGGGCTACTGCAACATCGTCGGCCGGGTCAAGGACATGCTGATCCGCGGCGGCGAGAACATCTACCCGCGCGAGATCGAGGAATTCCTGTTCCGCCATCCCAAGGTGCAGGCGGTGCAGGTCTTTGGCGTGCCTGACCAGAAGTACGGCGAGGAGGTCTGCGCCTGGATCGTGCTCAAACCCGGCCAGAGCGCCACCGAGGAAGAGATCCGGAAGTTCTGCCGCGATCAGATCGCCCACTACAAGATTCCGCGCTATATCCGCTTTGTCTCGGAAATGCCGATGACTGTGACGGGCAAGGTGCAGAAGTTTGTCATGCGCGACACCATGATTCATGATCTGGGACTTTAGCCGGACGCACATGCGTCGGCAGACATGAGCGGGATCCCCCATGACCATCCGAATCGTAAGACTGGGCACGCCGCGCGCGGACGATGAAGGCCTGCGCATCGGCACTGTGCGCCGGCCGCCGCGTGGCGTGCCCAAATCCGAGTTTGCCAGCCGCGATTTCTACGATGTCTGGTATCCCGTGCTGTCGCCATCGCCCGAGCTGGTGGCCCAGGCGCTGCAGGCCACCGATGACAAGCAATGGCGGGCGTTCGTGCGGCACTTCCGCAAGGAAATGGCCGAGCCGGACGCCAGCCGCACGCTCGACCTGCTGGCGGCGCTGTCGCACCAGACCAATTTCTCGGTAGGCTGCTACTGCGAGAACGAAGCGCACTGCCACCGCTCGATCCTGCGCGAGCTGCTGGCCGAACGCGGGGCCGTGATCGGCTGAGCTGCACGCCGTGCCGGGAATCTCCCCGGCTTTGATTTCCCCGCTTCCCGCATTCCGATGGCCCTGAACGTTGTCTGGCTCGGTTTCTTCCTGATTTCCTTTGTCGCCGCCTGCGTCCGCCTGGCCAGCGGCGATCTCACCGTGTTCCCGGCGATGCTGGCGAGCCTGTTCGACAGCGCGCGCACGGCCTTCGAGATCGCGCTCGGCCTGGCCGGGGTGATGAGCCTGTGGCTCGGCATCATGCGCATCGGCGAGCGCGCCGGCGTGGTCGATGCCTTTGCCCGGCTGGTGAACCCGCTGCTGCGCCATTTCTTCCCCGGCGTGCCGCAGGGGCATCCGGCACAGGGGGCGATGATGATGAACGTGTCGGCCAACCTGCTCGGGCTTGACAATGCCGCCACGCCGCTCGGCCTGAATGCCATGCGCGAGCTGCAGACACTGAACCGGCGCCCAGACGTGGCCACCGATGCGCAGATCATGTTCATCGTGCTGAATACGGCCGGGCTGACGCTGATCCCGACCTCGGTGATCGCGATCCGGCAGGCCATTGCGGTCAAGCAAGGGCTGGCGGGTTTCAATGCGGCCGATATCTTCCTGCCGACGCTGCTGGCCACCGGCGGCTCATGCCTGGCCGGCCTGCTGGCGGTGGCGTGGGTGCAGCGGCTGAACCTGCTGCGCCCGGCCGTGCTGGTGGCGTTCGGGCTGGTCGCTGCGCTGCTGGGCGGGATGTTCGCCTGGCTGCGGCACGCGCCGCCGGAGCAGGTCGGCAGCGTGACGGCACTGGCCGGCGCCGGCTTCATCCTGTCGCTGATCACGCTGTTCCTGCTCTGCGGCGCGCTGCGGCGGGTCAATGTCTATGAAGCCTTTATCGATGGTGCCAAGGAAGGCTTTGGCGTCGCCGTGCAGATTATTCCCTACCTGGTGGCAATCCTCGTAGCCATCGGCCTGTTCCGGGCCACCGGCTGCATGGACGTGCTGATGGGCTGGCTGACGCTGGGCTTTGCCGAGCTGGGCATGAATACGGACTTCGTGCCGGCGCTGCCGGTCGGGCTGATGAAGATCCTGTCCGGCGCCGGCGCGCGCGGGCTGATGGTGGATGTGATGACGACCTATGGCGTGGACTCGTTCCAGGGAAGGCTGGCGGCGATCATCCAGGGCTCGACCGAGACCACTTTCTATGTACTGGCGGTCTACTTCGGCAGCATCAATGTGCGCAATACGCGCCACGCACTGGGTTGTGCACTGGTGGCCGATGCTGCCGGGATCATGTGTGCCGTAGGTGCCGCATATCTGTTCCGCTAGGAGATGGATGCTGGAAACCGGATTTTGTCGCATCGATACAACACCATTGTGCGCAATGTCGGACATTGACACATGACCACTTGGTGCGTCGCAACAAATCATGTATATTGGAGTCTGTCTCCTCCACCACCTCGGTGGATTCCAACCCACGCACAACCTGCGTGGGTTTTTTTTCGCCTTCGCGCCGAAACGGTCACAACCCCTGTGCACGTTTGCGCCTGCTGGCGCAGCAATCGTGCTTGGATCCTCGCCACGGGGCTTGCTCGCGCCAACCTTGGTGCGGCGACCTGATGCTGTGGCCGACAGGCCAGTTTTGTTGCAATGCAGCAAACGGTATCGTAGAGTGGTCTCACGACGGGTGCCCGACCGGGCAGGCCCGCGTGGATCCCGGCCCGCATGTTCGACTCCGCCCTCCTTGCCCGCTACTGGCCTGACCCCGTCCTGCTCCGGCGCGGGATCATCTATGCACTGTCGTTCCTGGCCCTTGCCGGTATTGGCTGGCTGACCGGGGATGCAGGCTACCTGTGGTCGGCAACGGCCTCGATCTGGACCTGCCTGGCAGACCGGCAAGGCACGGCGTCGGCACGGCTATCCAGCCTGGGAGCGGTCGGCATTGGCGGGGCGGTAGCCAGCGCGCTGGGCGCGGCCGTCGCGCCTTCGCCCTGGCTGGCCGTACTGGTCGTGATGGCAGGAGGGCTTGCCGCAGGTCTGGCAGAGACGCGCGGCCCGGCCAGTGCGCTGGCGGCCAAGCTGCTCTATGTCGTGCTGGTGGCCGCGTGCCTGCAGCCTGCGGCCGGGCCTGAGCTCGCCGTGCAGGCCCTGCAAAGCGGGCTCGACTTCCTGCGCGGCGGCGTGTTCGCGTGCCTGGCTTGCCTGGCATTGATCCCGTCGACCCGCGACGACCGGCCACGCACCGAGATCGTGGCCGCATACGACGCGCTGGTCCGGCTCGCCACGGCACTCGCCGACACCCGCCACGGCAATGACCTCGCCACCTGCAAGCAGGACATCCGCAACCGCATCGAGGCTGCGCGCGGGGCCATCGAGGCCCGACGCAGCCTGCGCGACCCCAGCACGCTCCTGCACTATGGCTATGCCGTGGGTGTCGCCGACGCCCTGTTTGCGCTGCTGATCGTCGCGGGCGAGCTGCGCGAGCGCGCCGGCACCGCCCATGGCTTGCCGATGCAGCCGCCGTTGCGTCATATCGCACGCTGCATCGCCGACGCCCGCGAGCAAGTTGGCCAGGCCCTGGCGCGGCACGCGCCCGACCTGCCGGCATTGAGCGCGGCGCTGCGCCACGAACTGCGGCGCCTGACCGCGCCCGTGGCAAATGCCAGCGCCCCGCCCCCCTACCAGTCGGCACTATCCGCCCTGGCGCGCCATCCGGATTTCGACCGATGGCGCGCAAGCTTCCGCTGGCCGCGGCGCGGCATCGGGCACGGGCTGGCCCAGATGCTGCGCGGGCTGGCCGACCACGCCGCAGGCGATGCGCTGGCCACGCGCCACGCCCTGCGCCTGGCGCTGGCCGGCAGCCTCAGCCTGCTGCCGGCGCAGTGGTGGCGGCTGGACCATGGCTATTGGGTGGCGGTGACCGTGATCATGGTGCTCAGCCCCCAGTTGCAGACTACCCGGCAGGTTTCCGTGAAACGCTTTGCGGGCTCGCTGGCTGGCGCATTGTGCGCCTGTGTGATCGGCCTGCTCCATCCGGCGCCGGTGGTGGCGCTGGGCATCAGCGCGGCCTTCCTGGCCGGAGCCTATGCCAGCCGCCTTGCCGGGCAGCCCGGGGCGTTCGCGTTCTGCCTGACGCCGGCCGTGATCCTGTTCTCATGGGTGGGCGCGCCGGCCCTCGACAGCAGCCACTTTGCCGCGCTGCGCGGCATCGATACCGCGCTGGGCTGCCTGATCGCGCTGGCCACGTACTATGTGCTGGCACCGCGCGTGGAGATGTCGCGTGTGTTCCGCCATGCCGTCGACGCGGCGGCGGTCAACGCGGTCTACCTGCGAGCCGCCTTCGCGGCCAGCCGCGTGGCTGAGGCCGCGACGCCGCCTGCCGTGCCGCGGCTGGAAGCCTTGCGCATTGCCGCCGGACGGGCTTCCACCCGCGCCGAACTCACGCTGGCACAGACCGCCGGCGCGCTGGCGCCGGACTATACCGGGGCCTACCAGCGCGTGCATGCGAGCGCACGCCGCATGGCCGCGCTGGCCGGCGTGGTGCGAGCCGGGGTGGAGTCGGGCGTTTTCACGCTTCCCGCCGGGGCTGAAGTGCGCGCACTCCTGACGCAGCTGGAAGCCCAACTGGCCGAGCTGGCGATGCGGCCGGGCCTGGCAGACGCTGCCGGCGACACCGAGCGGCCCGCGCTGCCACCCGCTGGCGCGCTCGACGCCTTCCTGGCGGAACAGGCCGACTACGCCGCCGCGCATATCGCCGCCGCCCATGCCGCGGTGGCGGACCTGCGCACGCTGGGCGCGGCCGCGCGCAAGCCGCCGGTGCGCCGGCGGGCGCACAGCGGCTGAGAGGCATCAAGAAAGAAGCTTGCCGGCCCGGCCAGCGTACCGGCCGGGCTTTACGGAACGCGGCAATGGCCTATATTGATCTAATACGCTCGCCGCCAGCACGAGGCACGCCATGTCCGACATCACGTTCCCTCGCAGCCTCCCGACCTACTGCGCAGCCAGCCTCACGCTGTCCTGCCCCGCCACGGTCAACGGCAGTCCCACCCTGTATTCCGTCACCGCCGAGGCCCTCGAGGCCCATTTCGGCGCGCGTTCGCCGCGCGAGGAAGACCTGGTCGCAGCCTTCACCAGCAACCGCCAGCGCATCGAGCGCCTGGCCGAAAGCATGTTCGAGCTGACCGAGGCGCGCGAGATCGTGCTGCGCAGCGGCCATTTCCGCTTCGCCGGCTGAGTCCCGTCGGCTGCCCTGGCGTCCCCGATGGGGGCCACGATTTCATTCGGCCGTTCAGTCAGCCTTCGCCTCGCCGCGCACCAGCAGCACCGGCATGGTGGACTGGCGTATCACCGCCTCGGCCACGCTGCCCAGCACCAGACGGCGCACGCCGCGGCGTCCGTGCGTGCCGATCACCAGCAGGTCGGCGCCCCATTGGCACGCGGCCTCGTTGATCGAGGCCCCCATGTCGCCTAGCACCGGCGCTTCGGTCACCAGCCGGGTTTCATGCGCCACGCCGGCCGCGGCCAGCCGCTGCGAGGCGGCCTGCAGCGCGCGCTGCCCGCTTTCCTCGAACGCCTTCTGCAGCTGGCTCGGATCGTAGTACCCGGCATCGAACATGGGCGTGCCGGTGTCCACGACATAGAGCGCCAGCACGGTGGCGCCGCCCGGAGCCGCCACGCGTATGGCTTCGCCCAGCGCCAGGTCGGACGTGCTGCTGCCGTCCACGGCCACCACGATCTTGCTGTATGCCGCGCTAGTCATAGGAATTGCCTCCGTTGGAAAGGGATGGCGGCGGTAACGCCGCCTGACTTCGATACTACACGTGCGGCAGCCGCCACGAGGCGAGCGGGATCAAGCCACGGCCACGGTAGCGGGCCTTCCCTTAAATTGACCGACCGGTCGGCATATATATAATAGGGCCAGCACTGCCCGCGATCCGGGCGGCATCCCGTCAGAGGAGACACCATGTACACGCAGAGTCTTGACCTGCCCGGCCAGCACGCCGATACGGCACCGGCCAGCGCGCCCCAGGACGAAGCCGCCCGCCAGGCCGCGTTCGACGCCTGCATGGCCGCCGACGGCAAGATCGAGCCGCAGGACTGGATGCCGCAGGCCTACCGCAAGACCCTGGTGCGCCAGATCTCGCAGCATGCGCACTCGGAGATCGTCGGCATGCTGCCGGAGGGCAACTGGATCAGCCGGGCCCCGTCGCTCAAGCGCAAGGCCATCCTGCTGGCCAAGGTGCAGGATGAAGGCGGCCATGGGCTCTACCTGTATTCCGCCGCCGAGACGCTCGACGCCTCGCGCGATGACCTGGTCGACGCGCTGCACAGCGGCAAGGCCAAGTATTCGTCGATCTTCAACTACCCGACGCTGACCTGGGCCGACGTGGGCGTGATCGGCTGGCTGGTCGACGGCGCGGCGATCATGAACCAGATCCCGCTGTGCCGCTGCTCGTACGGCCCGTATGCGCGCGCCATGATCCGCATCTGCAAGGAAGAGTCGTTCCACCAGCGCCAGGGCTTCGACGCGCTGCTGGCGATGATGCGCGGCACCGAGGCCCAGCGCGAGATGGTGCAGGACGCGGTCGACCGCTGGTGGTTCCCGGTGCTGATGATGTTCGGCCCGCCCGACGCGGCCTCGACCAACAGCGCCCAGACCATGGCCTGGGGCATCAAACGCATCTCCAACGACGACCTGCGCCAGAAGTTTGTCGATGCCACGGTCGAGCAGGCCCGCGTGCTGGGCGTGACCCTGCCCGACCCCGGCCTGCAATGGAATGCCGAGCGCGCCCACTATGACTACAGCCCGCTGGACTGGGATGAGTTCTGGCGTGTGATCAACGGCGACGGCCCCTGCAACAAGGAGCGCCTGGCCACCCGCGTGAAAGCGCACGAGGACGGCGCCTGGGTGCGCGAGGCCGCGCTGGCGCACGCCGCCAAGGTGGCCGAACGCGAAGCCCGCGCCAGCCGCGCCGCGGCCTGACAACACGCCCGAGGACGGAGACAAACGATGCAACGCAAGGAATGGCCGCTGTGGGAAGTGTTCGTACGCAGCAAGCAAGGCCTGGAACACAAGCATTGCGGCAGCCTGCATGCCGCCGACGCGCAGCAGGCGCTGCACATGGCGCGCGACGTCTATACGCGGCGCCAGGAAGGCGTGTCGATCTGGGTGGTGCCGTCAGCGTCCATCACCGCGAGCGTGCCCGAGGAAAAGCCGGAGCTGTTCGACCCGATGGCCGACAAGATCTACCGGCACCCGACGTTCTACCAGCTGCCCGACGAAGTCAACCACATGTAAGGCCCGCACCATGACTGCGTCCCCACAGCCGACCGCGCCCGCCTCGCTCGACCACCTGCCGCCGGCACGCACTGCGGGCTTGCGCTACGTGCTGCGCCTGGCCGACAACGCCCTGGTCCTGGGCCAGCGCAACGCCGAATGGTGTGGCCACGGCCCGGTGCTGGAAGAAGACATCGCGCTGGCCAACATCAGCCTGGACCTGATCGGCCAGGCACGGCTGCTGTACGGCCGCGCCGGCGAACTGGAAGGCGAGCTGACCGGCCTGCCCCGCCATGAGGACGACTACACCTACTGGCGTGCCGAGCGCGACTTCCGCAACTGGACGCTGCTGGAGCTGCCGCACCGCGGCCCGCTGGCCGGCAACGCCGCAGCCGAGCGCGACTACGCCGTCACCATCATGCGCAACTTCCTGTACAGCGCGCTGATGGTCGAGCTGTGGGAAGCATTACTGGCCAGCCGCGACGACCAGCTGGCCGCGATCGCCGCCAAGTCGGTCAAGGAAGCGCGCTACCACCTGCACCACGCGGCTGGCTGGGTAGTGCGCCTGGGCGACGGCACCGAGGCATCGCACGCGCGCATGCAGCGCGCGCTGGAGCACCTTCTGCCCTATATGAACGAGTGCTTTGCCGAGGACGCGGTCGAAACCGAGGCCGCCACGCAGGGCATCGGCGTGGTCACGGCCACGCTGCGCCCGGCCTGGGACGCCACCGTCGCCGAGACGCTGCAGGCCGCCACGCTGGACTTGCCCCAGGCCACGAGCTTTGTCTCGACCGGCAAGCACGGCGTGCACTCCGAACACATGAGCTACCTGCTGGGCGAGATGCAGGGGCTGGCGCGGGCCCATCCGGGCGCGCAATGGTAAGCGCCCGCTTCGGCGCAAAGGGTTGACCAACATGAACATCGCCGCCCTCCCCCTGCGCAACGACCGCGCCACCGACGGCCGCATCGCGCGTGCATGGGCGGCGCTGGGGGCGGTGCCGGACCCGGAGATCCCGGTGGTATCGATCCGCGACCTGGGCATCCTGCGAGATGTTCTGACCGCCGCCGACGGCGCGCTTGAGATCGTCATCACGCCCACCTATTCCGGCTGCCCGGCGATGTCGCAGATCGCCGAGGACATCGGCCGGGCGCTGGACGGCGCCGGGCTGGCGCCGTGGCGCATCCGCACCGTGCTGGCGCCGGCCTGGACCACCGACTGGATCACCCCGGCCGCGCGCGAGCGCCTGCGCGCCTTCGGCATAGCACCGCCGGGCCAGTGCGGCACGCCGGCCGCGGCGCAGCCGCTGCGCTTTGTGCCTCGCGCCGCCCGCGCGGGCGCGCCCGATGCCGTGGCCTGCCCGCGCTGCGGCAGCATGCATACGCAGGAAATCTCGCGCTTTGCCTCGACCGCCTGCAAGGCGCTGTACCGGTGCCTGGACTGCCGCGAGCCGTTCGACTATTTCAAACCTTACTGAGCCCCGCCGGGCCGAAGCCAGGCTGCCATGACTCCACAGTTCCATCCGCTGCGCGTGGCGCAGGTGCGCCCCGAGACCGCCGACACGATTTCGATCGCCTTCGAGGTGCCGGACGCGCTGCGCGACGCCTACCGCTTCACCCAGGGCCAGTTCCTGACGCTGAAGGCGCCGGTCGAAGGCAAGGACCTGCGCCGCTCCTACTCGATCTGCTCGGCCGTGCAGGACTACGACGCGCACGGCGAGCTGCGCGTGGCGGTCAAGCTGGTCGAGGACGGACTCTTTTCCACGCACCTGCATGATTCCATCGCCCCGGGCCAGGTGATCGACGTGATGACCCCCGACGGTCGCTTTCACGTGCCGCTCGATGCCGGCGCCGCGCGCCACTACGTGGCATTTGCCGCCGGCAGCGGCATCACGCCGGTGCTGTCGCTGATCCGCACCACGCTGCAGGCCGAGCCGCACAGCCGCTTCACGCTGGTCTATGGCAACCGCAACGTCGACAGCATCATCTTCTCCGAGGCGCTGGAAGACCTGAAGAACCAGTACCTGGCGCGTTTCACGCTCTACCACGTGCTGTCGCGCCAGCCGCAGGAGGTGGACCTGCTGCATGGCCGGCTCGACCATGCCCGCGTGACCGCCTTCCTGCAGACCCTGATCCCCGTGGAAGACATCGACGCGGCCTTTGTCTGCGGGCCGGCCTCGATGATCGACGAGTCCGAGGCGGCGCTGCGCGACGCGGGCGTCGACCCGCACCGCATCCACGCCGAGCGCTTCGGTGTGCCGCTGGCCCAGGCCAGGCGCAAGCCGGCCCCGGCGCACGCCAACCATGCCGGCACCGCCGAGCTGGTGGTGGTGCTCGACGGCAAGCAGCACAGCATGCGCCTGCCGCTGGAAGACGCCGTGCTGGACACCGCGCTGGCAGCCGGCCTGGACCTGCCTTTTGCCTGCAAGAGCGGCGTCTGTTGCACCTGCCGCGCCAAGGTGCTGGAGGGCCAGGTGGACATGGAAAAGAACTACACGCTCGAGCCGTGGGAGATGGAAAAGGGCTTCGTGCTCACCTGCCAGGCGCGGGCGCTGACGCCGCGGGTGGTAGTCAGCTACGACGAACGCTGATCCGGGCACGCCGGGGCGTGTGTATTCAGACAATTGCCGACATTGGCCAGCACCGGCCGTGACTACAATGGCGGCAGGCGGCTTCGGGCTGGCGCGATGCTTGCAGGACAGTGACCGGGCGGGCGGCGATCGCGCCTGTCGCACCGCCGCCGCGGCGGTGCCAGCGAACCGTCCACCCATATACAATCACGGCCATGCAATATATCCACGTCGTCAACGGTGATGTAGCAGGCACGACCCTGCGCCAGGCCCTGGCCCAGGCTGCGCGGCCGGACCCTGTCGTGGTGCTGCGCGACGACCTGGCGGTAGGCCCGCTGGCCGACATCGACAGCACCGGCCTGATCCGCTCCGGCTTCTGGCAGCGGGTCGCCCCGCATACCGACATCGATTTCGGCGCCGAGATGCGCCAGGCGCTGGACCAGCTCCAGGGACTGCGCCAGGACAACATGGAAGTGGCCATCTGGCACGGCCAGAGCGCGGCTGACCAGCTGATGCTGCGCCGGGTGGTGTTCCACCTGTACCAGGCGCCGCAGCGGATCAATGAAGTCGCCATGGACCTGCGCGAGCTGGAAATGCCCGCGCAGGGCAACCTGGCGGCGATCGGCATGTACACGCCCGCGCGGCTGGCGCGGCGCTTTTCCACCATCGCCCCGGTCTCGGTGCTGCGCCTGGGCCGCCTCGGCTACGAGTGGCAGCAGAACGTCAAGGAAAACGCCGACGTGCGGCTCTGGAAGGGCAACACGCTGGTGCCGGCGGCCTACCACACCATCGACGAGATCATCATGGAACGCGCCCCGTCCGAGTGGACGCCCGCGGCGCAGATGGTGGGCAGCGTGATGGGCGCGATCGAGGGTCTGCTGGCCAGCGACTGGTTCGTGTTCTGGCGCTGCCGCGAGCTGATCGCCATGGGCCAGCTGGTGCTGCGCGGCAATGCTGACTCGCTCGATACCTGCGAACTGCGCCGCCATCTCGGCAGCGGTGGCACCGGCGGCGAATAAACGAGAATATGGCCCGTACCAAGGCACCCGATTTCGAGGCGCAGCGCGAGCAGATCCTGGACCTGGCCGCCGCCGCCTTTGCCAACAGCAGCTACCCCAGCACCTCGATGGCCGACCTGGCCGCCGCCTGCGGCACCTCCAAGGCGCGGCTGTACCACTATTACGAGAGCAAGGAAGCGATCCTGTTCGACCTGCTGGACCGCTACACGCGCCGGCTGATGCTGCTCGTCACTGAAGTGGAGGCCGACGCCGAGCGCCACGCGCGCACCGACAAGGAAGCCTTCGGCAACCTGATCCGCGCCTTCCTGGCCGAGTACGAGACCTCGCAGACGCGCCATATCGCGCTGATCAACGACGTCAAGTTCCTGGCCGAGACCCAGCGCGACCTGATCCTGGGCCGCGAGCGCGACGTGGTCGCGGCGTTCTCGCGCCTGCTGCGCCGGGCCTACCCGGAGCGCGTCACGCGCGAGAACCAGACCGCGCTGACCATGACCATCTTCGGCATGATCAACTGGACCTTCACCTGGCTCAAGCCGGGCGGCCGGTTGTCCTATGCAGAGTTTGCCGAGATGGTGGTCGACCTGCTCGAAGGCGGCCTGCCCGGCCGGGCCGCGGCCGCGCGCTGACGCGGCGCTGGCCCGCCGCCCTGCCGCTCACATCCACTCGGCCTCTTCGCGCTGACGCCGCTGCTCGCGGTCCTGGCGGAACATCTCTTCCAGTTCGTCGCGCGCCTGGCGCGCCAGCGAGACCAGCTTCTTCTGGTCGGTGTAGTGCGGATAGAAGCGGTCGATCGCCTGGATGTTGTGGCGCCGGAAACGCAGTGCCACGTTGCGGGCCTCGGCCGGATCGAAACCCAGCCCCTCCAGCACGCGGCGGCCCAGCATCAGCGAGCCCTCGAACATCTCGCGCTCGAACAGGTGCACGCCGCGGTCCTTGAGCTGGTAGACATGTGACACATGGCGCGCCCGGGCGTAGATCTGCAGTTCGGGAAAGCGCTGGCGCACGCGGTCGATCAGTTCCAGGCTTTCGTCCATGCCGTCGATCGCCACCACCAGGATGCGCGCGTCGGCAATGCCCGCGGCCTCCAGCAGGTCCAGCCGGGTGGCGTCGCCATAGAAGACCTTGAAGCCGTACTGGCGCAGGAACTCGATCTGGTCGGGGTCGTGGTCCAGCACCGTCACGCCCACGCCCTGGGTGTACAGCAGGCGGCCGACGATCTGGCCGAAGCGCCCGAAACCGGCGATCAGCACCGGATTGTGCTGCGGCGTGATGGCCTCGTCCGGGCGGGCCTTGCCGCTGCCCAGGCGCGGCGCCACCAGCCGGTCATAGGCCAGCAGCAGCAAGGGCGTGGCCACCATCGACAGCGCCACCACCAGCACCAGCAGGGCCTCGGTCTCGCGCGGCAGCAGGCCGGCGGTGCCGGCCACGCCGAACACCACGAAAGCGAACTCACCGCCCTGCGAGATCAGCAGCGCAAACAGCAGCCGCTGCCCGCGGGCGATGGCAAAATACCGCGCCAGCAGCGCCAGCACCGCGGTCTTGGCAACCACGAAGGCGGCCACCAGACCCAGCACCAGCCAGGGCGAGTGTGCCAGCACGGCAAAGTCGATCGACATGCCGACAGCCATGAAGAACAGGCCCAGCAGCAGGCCCTTGAATGGCTCCAGGTCGGCCTCGAGCGCATGGCGGTATTCCGAATCGGCCAGCAGCACGCCAGCCACGAAGGTGCCCAGCGCCATCGACAAGCCCACCGCGTCCATCATCAACGCAATGCCCACCACCAGCAGCAGCGCAAACGCCGTGAACATCTCGCGCATGTCGGTGCGGGCGATAAAGCGCAGCGCCGGGCGCACCAGGTAGCGGCCGCCGACCACCACCGCACCGATCACCGCCACCGCCTTGCCCGCCGCCAGCCAGCCGGCCGCGCCCGGACCCGCGCCTGCGGCGCCCTGCGTGGCCAGCAGCGGCAACAGCGCGATCATCGGGATCGCGGCGATGTCCTGGAACAGCAGGATGCCGAAGCTGGCGGCCCCCGCCGGCGTGCCGAACAGGTTGCGCTCGGTCAGTGTCGCCAGCGCGATCGCGGTGGACGACAACGCCAGTCCCAGGCCCGCCACCAGCGCCACCTGCCACGGCGCGCCCGCCAGCGCCGCGACCGCGCCGATCACCAGCGCGCACGCAGCCAGCTGCGCGCCGCCGTAGCCAAAGATGCTCCGCCGCAGCGCCCACAGCTTGCGCGGCTCCAGCTCCAGGCCGATGACGAACATCATCAACACCACGCCGAACTCGGAGAAATGCAGGATCGATTCGACATTGGTCACCAGGCGCAACGCAAACGGCCCGATCGCCGCCCCCGCCAGCAGGTAGCCCAGCACCGCGCCCAGGCCACTGCGCCGCGCCAGCGGCACCGCCACCACCGCCGCCACCAGGAACACCAGCAGCGCAATCAGGAAGTCGTGCTGGTTCATGCCTGTCCCCCCGCCGGCGCGGCGCCGGTGCCCAGCCGCCCGCAGACGTGGGCGATATGCTCGGCCAGCGCCTGGGCATCGGCATTGTTGGCGTCGTGCAGCACCACCGGCGGGAGCCAGCTCATGCCGCACAGCAAGGCGGTCTGTTCCAGCGGCAGCAGGAAGTCCCCGATCGGGTGGCCATGGGTGCCGTCCGGCCCGTAGGAATCGGCGGTGCCGCCGGTGCTCACCACCGCCAGCAAGGACTTGCCACGCAGCGCAGTGCCGCCGGGGCCATAGGCCCAGCCTGGCTCCAGCACCTCGTCGAGCCACAGCTTGAGCAGCGCCGGCACGCTGTACCAGCGCACCGGGAACTGCAGCACGATGGTGTCGGAGACCGACAGCACGCGCTGCTCGGCGACGACATCGATGTCATAGTCGACATAGCTGCGGTAGAGATCGCGTACCTGTACCTGCGGCAGCGCGGCCAAGGCATCGGCCAGCGGACGGTTGACGCGCGAACGGCTGGGCGTGGGGTGCGCGTAGATCACAACAATTGGGGGCTCGGTCATCAAAGGCGATCGGCTGGGCAAGGGGAAGTCAGACGGAGATGCGGGAGAACGCGGGATTGCGGCGTTGCACCAAATCCACATCTGGCACCACGCAACAATTCATCACATTTTCTCAAGCTTTTGATTTTATTCGATTTTTATTGATGCTGTGGTGAGACGGCGGCTTGCTGCGACGCGGGAAGCTTACGCCGAACTGACAATTCCACTACAATACTTTTGGCTCCGCATCAAGATGGTGTTTCCCCGAATCCTGCACCGAAGCAGGGAAAAGTGCCTGGAAAAACACCAACGCAGTGCTATGTTTATCTGTGATTGCACCTGGAAGGAAATAACGTGAATCCGCTCGAACTGAGCAAGGCCGTCGGCGCACTGACCGACGAAGATCTGCGCAAGGCAGCCGAAGCCGCACAGGCCACCCACCGCGCCACCGTACTGGTGCGCGAGCTGGCGGCCCACCACCGCTCGCGCCTGCTGAAGCATTTCCTCGCCCTGGGCGAGGAGGATCGCCTGCTCCGTTTTGGCCAGTCCGTGGGCGACCACGTGATCGAAGCCTATGTCGACAGCATCGACTTCGACCATGACAGCGTGTTCGGCGTCTACGACGACAAGCTCGAACTGATCGGCGTGGGCCACTTCGCCAACCTGCGCGACAACGCCCAGGGCCGCGTGGCGGAGTTCGGCGTGTCGGTGTCGGGCAGCGCCCGCGGGCGCGGCATCGGCAGCGCGCTGTTCGAGCGTGCCGCGATCCACGGCCGCAATACCAATGTGCGCACGCTGTACATGCACTGCCTGTCGCGCAACGCGGCGATGATGCACATTGCCAAGAAGGCCGGCATGAAGGTCCAGTACGCCTACGGCGAGGCCGATGCCTACCTGGAACTGCCGCCGGCCGACACCGCCAGCCGCCTGACCGAAGCGCTGGACGAGCAGCTCGCCGACCTGGACTACGCGGTGCGCCGCAACCTGCGCGACGCGCGCCGCTTCGGGCTGCGCTTCTGGCGCACCATGGTGCCGCAGAAGCACACTGCCTGAGTCCGCTGAACTCCCCGGGCCCGCTCAATGCGGGTTCCACGCCAACGGCGCATCGCAACGATGCGCCGTTCTTGTTTGCGGCCTCAGGTTCGCCGTATCAAGCCGCGCCGCCCACCGGCAGCGCCGTGGTGTCCTTGATGCTTTCCAGCGCAAAGCTGGAGCGCACGTCGATCACCGACGGGTGCGCCAGCAACTGCTCCTGCATGAAGCGCGCGAAGTGTTCCATGTCTTCCACGTAGACCTTGAGCAGCAGGTCCATCTCGCCGGTCATGGCGTGGCACGCGGCCACCTCCGGCCAGACCGCGATCGAGGCGCGGAACAGGTCCAGCGGAGCCTTGCCCTTGGGCGCGCCGCCATGCTTTTCCAGCCGGACATTGATATAGGCCAGCAGGCCAAGTCCGATCTTGTTGGGCTCCAGCAGCGCTGCGTACTGCCGGATCACGCCGATCTCCTCCAGCCGCCGGATGCGGCGCAGGCAGGGGCTGGGCGACAGGTTGACGCGCTCGGCCACCTCCAGGTTGGTCAACCGGCCGTTGGTCTGCAGCACTTCCAGGATCTTCCGGTCGATCTTGTCCAACTCCACCTTGCTCACGATATTGTTGCTCCGCAATATGTTTATTGGCAATTTTTTTGCGCAAATTTAGCAAGCCGTGCACAAGTACGCAATTTTTTGTGAAATTACGTCCGATTCAGGGCCGATTCTGATGAGCCGGTAGCCTTATCGGTCACTCGCGCGGCAGCCGGTCGGGCTGGGCAGACCTGTGGGGTGGCGCCACCGCAAATCGCGGCCGCGCGCTCCGCCGGCCGGAAGCAGGCAAGGATGGTGCCAAGCCCGGCAAACAGGGAAGCGGCATTCTACGGGCGTTTGCGGGCGAGGTCAGATTCTTCCCAGTGCGCGCACAAGGCGAACAGGCAAAGAAAAAGCGCGCGAACCCTAAGGCTCGCGCGCTTGGTGAGGCCTGGCAAGGTCCGCTGGCGCGGCCCTGCCTGGGCCGGTCAGCCGCCGCTGGTGGACGGGGCGCCCGGTGCCGCGGGCGCCGGCTGGCTGCCCGGTGCCGCCTGGCCACGCGGGCCGCGGTCGCCGCGGTGCGAATGGTCGCGGTGCATCTTTTCCATGCCGGCGCGGATTTCGTCGCGGGTCAGCTTGCCGTCGCGGTTGGCGTCGAGCTGGTCGAAGCGCTTGGCCAGGCGCGGCAGGCCGGCGTTGGCCTCAGCCTTGGTCAGCGCGCCGTCGCCGTTCTTGTCGGCAGCCTTGAACTTCTCGTCGAACGCTGCCTGCATGCGCGCATGGCGCTCGGCCATGGTGGCCTTGCGGTGCGCGTCCATCTCGGCCTTGTCGATCTTGCCGTCGCGGTTGGTGTCGAGCTTGTTGAACCAGGCGTCGGCTTCCGCCTTGGAGATCGCGCCATCGCCGTCGGTATCGATTGCCTTCATCCACATGCCGCCACCGTGGTGGTGGTGGTGACCCATGCCGGGCTTGCCGGCTGGCGCAGCGGATGGTGCCGGGGCGCTGGCCTGGGCAAATGCGCCACCGGCGACCAGGAGGGCGGCCGATGCGGCCAGGAACTGCTTCAGGATCTGCGGCTTGTGATTGCGTTGCATGTCTTGCTCCTTTTCATCACGTTTGGCATGTACGGATTAGAACGCAGACGATGCGGGGAAGTTGGCGCTTTTAATACGATGTTACCGGGCTCACAGAAAGGCCCGCGCGCCGTAAGGGAACGCAAGCAAGCGCGAATATTTCGCGCCCGGAATCAGTCCTTCGGCGCCAGCTGGCCTTCGCCGGCCGCCTGCGGCGCCATCGCCGGCTGGTACTGGCGCGGATCGACCGGTTGCGGCTGCGGTTGGGCGGGCTGGGCCTGCTGCGCTGGCGCCTGGCCTTGCGGCTGCTGGGCCGGTGCGGCGGGCTGGCTCACCACCGGTGCCGGGGGCGGCATCGGCGTTGCCATCGGTGCCGCGGCGCCGGCGGGCGGCGTGGGCAAGGCACCGGCCGCTGCCGGTGCGCCGCGCGTGGCACCGGCCTGCAGCGGCAGCACGATTTCCTGGCGCACGCCGCTGCGCTCGATCACCACCGCACGCTGGCGGATCTCCGCCAGCCGGATCTGCGGCGACAGCTCGGCGCCGGCGCGCACCGCCTTGGGCGGGCCGCCATCGATCGACACGATTGCCGCGCCCGCGCCGCCATCCACCTCGGCCACCACGCCGATCAGCTGCACGTCGCGCGGGCCGCCCTGCGCCGAGCCGCCGAACAGCGTCGCGACCGCGCCGGTCTCGACCGCCTCGGTCTGGGCCACGCGCGCGCTCTGCGGCACCGGGATGGTACGCATAGCGCTGAAGGTCAGCACCCAGTAGGTGGCGAGCGCACACAGCGCGATAAACAGCACCAGGCTGGCCAGGCGCGGCAGCCAGGGCGCGGAGGCATCGAAGCGGAGCGAAGGCCGGAGGGACAGTTGCATGGGATCGGGACCCTGGATACCCACAAGGCGGGCAATGGCGCGTGAGCGCAGACGCGCCAAGCGTACCAGAGCCCCATGACACTGTCTGCCGTGCCGGTGCCGCGCCGCCGCCCCTTAGAGCAGGTCGTCGAGCAGGTCCGGCCCGAACACCTCGCGCTCGATATGCGCCACCGGCACACCTGCGCTGACCAGCGCATGGCGCTGCGCCTGCATGAAGCCGAGCGGTCCGCACAGGTAGAAGCTGCCGTCGACAAAGCGCTGCAGGTCAGGCTGGCGCAGCAGTTCGGCCACCGGCATGGTGCCGGCGTGGTCGTAGTCGCGACCGGCGACGTCGCCCGCTTGCGGGGTTTCATAGCTGATGTGCGTGGCCAGCTGCGGCAGGCGCTCGCGCGCCCATTGCAGGTCGGCGCGATGGGCGTGGTGGCGGCCGTCGCGCGCGGCATGGGCAAACAGCACCTGGCGCTGCGAGCCTTGCGCGGCCAGCGTGCGCAACACTGACAGCATCGGCGTGATGCCGATGCCGGCAGACAGCAGCACCAGCGGACGGCGGCCGTCCAGCGCAGGCGTGAACTCGCCGAACGGCGCGCTCACCTTGAGTTCAGTGCCCTCCTGGGCATTGGCGTGCAGCCAGTTGGACACCGCGCCGGCCGGGGTGGCGCGGTCGCCGGCCTCGCGCTTGACCGAGATGCGCCAGGTCGGCAGCCCGCTTTCGGCAGACAGCGAATACTGGCGCAGCTGGCGCTGGCCGTCGTCCAGGTGCGCCTCGACGCTGATGTACTGGCCTGGGCGGAACGCGCGCAGCGGCTGGCCGTCAGCGGCAGCCAGCGTCAGCGCCACCACCTGGTCGCCCTGCGCCTCGCGCCGCACCACGCGCACCGGCGTCAGCTCGCCGGCGGCCACGCCAGTGCGCTGGTACAGGCGCGCCTCGGCGGCGATCAGCTCGCCGGCCAGCAACCAGTAGGCCTCGTCCCAGGCGGCCAGCAGCGGCGGCGTGGCGGCCTCGCCCAGCACCGCGGAGATGGCGCCCAGCAGGTGGCGGCCGACGATCGGGTAGTGCGAAGGCGTCAGGCCCACGGCCGCATGCTTGTGGACGATGCGCTCGAGCACCGGCCCCAGCGCCGCCGCGTTATCGATATTGGCCGCATAGGCGAACACGGCCGAAGCCAGCGACTGCTGCTGGCTGCCGTTGGCCTGGTTGCCCATGTTGAACATCTGCGTCAGCTCGGGCCGGTCCGCGAACATCTCGCGGTAGAAATGCGTGGTGATGGCCAGGCCGTGCTCGCGCAGCACGGGGACGCTTGCATCGATATAGGGGCGGGAAGCGGCGGACAGCATCAGGAAACACTCCGTTTTAAATCATGCAAATTAAATGCATGTTTTTGCTCAAAATAAAACCGGCTCTCGCCGGCCCGCACGGACAGGATCCGCTCAGGCCGAACGCCGGTTCAGGAAATCGCGATGCAGGCGGATGATCGACTCGGCCGTCTGGCTGCCGGTGACATCGGCCAGCGTGAGGTCGTCCAGGGCAAGGTAGAAAGCTTGCTCGGCCACGTCCAGCGCGCGCTTCAGGCGGCAGTTGCCGTTCAGCGCACAGGGCGGGTTGTCGCAGTCGATCACCGCCTTGTGCCCTTCCAGCTCGCGCAGGATGGTGCCGATGGTCAGCCGCTCGGCGCCGGGGCCCAGTTGCAGGCCGCCGTGGCGGCCGCGCGTGGCACTGATCCAGCCCAGCTTCGACAGCCGCGCCGCCACCTTGACGAGGTGGTTGTGCGAGATGCCGAACTGCTGCCCCACCTCGGCAATGGTGATCGGCCGGCTGCCGTCGCCACGGGCGACGTACATCAGCAGGCGCAACGCATAGTCGGAAAAGCGGGTCAGTTGCATCGTGACGCCATCTTAAAAAAGATGCATCCAGGATGCAAGTTATTTGACTGCCGGATGCCAGTTCTTAGTAACTGTGATCCGGATCAGACTTTGCCGAGGTGCCGAAGGGGCCGCCCATAAAACAGTCATGTGGCGCCGGTTATACTGACTGGCGAACCCGGCCCGACGCCCCCTCACCGGTGCGGGCCCAGCCATTCAAGCCAAGAGGTCCACCGACGATGCGCAGATTCACTCCCCAGATTGCCAGCCCCGCCCGTTCCGTGCGTGCCCGCCGTGCGCGCGGCTTCACCCTGATCGAGATCATGGTCGTGATCGTGATCCTTGGCGTGCTGGCGGCGCTGGTGGTGCCCAAGATCATGAGCCGTCCGGACGAGGCCCGCATCGTGGCCGCGCGCCAGGACATCTCGTCGGTCATGCAGGCGCTCAAGCTGTATCGCCTGGACAACAGCCGCTACCCCACCACCGAGCAGGGCCTGGCCGCGCTGGTGGCCAAGCCCACCACCGAGCCCGTGCCCAACAACTGGAAGGGCGGCGGCTACCTGGAAAAGCTGCCCAAGGATCCCTGGGGCCATCCGTACCAGTACCTGAACCCGGGCGTGCGCGGCGAGATCGACGTGTTCAGCTTCGGCGCCGACGGCCAGGCCGGCGGCAACGGCAACGACGCCGACATCGGCAACTGGGAATAAGCCCAGCCCCGCCGCCGCCCCCTGCAACCATGACCACGGCGCCGCGCCGCCGCGCGCCCGGCCCCCGGCGCCGCGGCTTTACGCTGCTCGAGCTGCTGGTGGTCATGGTGATCGCCGGCATCGTGATCTCGCTGGTGGCGGTCAACGCCTCGCCCAATGAACGGAGCCGCGTGCTCGACGACGGCCAGCGCATCGCGCGGCTGTTCGAGCTGGCGCAGGAGGAGGCGCAGCTTGGCGCCCGCCCGCTCGCCTGGGAGGGCGATGCCAGCGGCTGGCGCTTCCTGGAATCGACCCCCAACGGCTGGATCCCCATGCGTACCGACGTGTTTGCCCCGGGCCACTGGCGCCTGGCGCTGGACCAGGTCATCGTCGCCGAAGGGGGCCGCAGCACCGGCACCAGCAGCCCGCCCCGGCTGATCTTCGGGCGCGAGCTGATCGATGCCCCGCAGCGGCTGATCCTGGTGCGCGGCGATATCCGCGTGGACATTGCCGGCGACGGCAGCGGCCGCTATTTCGCCAGCACGCCATGAAACCCTGCCCTCGCGCTTTGCCCCGGCCGGCCCGGCGCGGGCGCCACGCCGGCTTCACGCTGATCGAAGTGCTGGTGGCGCTGACCATCCTGGCGGTCGCGCTGACCGCGGCGATGCGCGCGATGGGCTCGATGGTCGATGCCAGCGCGTCGCTGCAGGCGCGCATGCTGGCCGAGTGGAGCGCCGAGAACCACCTGGCCGCGCTGCGCCTGGCCAAGACCTGGCCCGAGCCCGGCGTCAGCGGCTATGCCTGCCCGCAGGGCGGCACGCCGCTGTATTGCGAGCAAGCCGTCTCGGGCACGCCCAATCCCGTTTTCCGCCGCGTCGAGATCGCGGTCTACCCGTCCGCCACGGACAAGTCCGTACGCCTGGCATGGCTGGTCACCATAGTCCCCAATGAAACCCGCAACGTGCTCTGAGCGCCGCCGCCAGCGCCAGCCCGGCGGCTTCACGCTGCTGGAGATGCTGGTCGCCATCACGCTGCTGGCGGTGATGGCGGTGATCGGCTGGCGCGCGCTGGACAGCCTGACGCGCAGCCGCGAGCGCCTCACCGACCACGATGCGCGCCTGGACGCACTGAAGCTGCTCTACGGCCAGCTCCAGGCCGATTGCGAGCACCTGGCCAACCCCACGCTGCTGCAGGCCAGCCCGGTCGAGATCGGCCAGAACCGGCTGCTGCTGGTGCGCGACCGCCGCGACGAAGGCCAGCCGCCGACCTGGCAGGCGCTGTCGTACCAGCTCGACGGCAATACCCTGGTGCGCGTGGCCGCGCCGCCGGTGAACAGCCGCGCCGGCCTGCAGTCGGCCCTGCTGGCGCTGCGCCAGGGCGGCAGCAACACCGCGCAGGTGCGGCGCGTGCTGGCCGACGTGGACGGCATCAGCACGCGCGCATGGGTGGAGCCCGCCGGCTGGCAGGCCGACAGCGGGCGCATCCGCAACGTGCTGTTCACAGGCAACGCCGCCAGCGCCGTGGCCGCCTCCGCGCCCGGCGCCGCGCTGCCCAACACCGCGGTGCGCGCGGTGGAACTGACCATCTTCGCCCGCATGGGCGACGGCGACGCGCCGCGGCAGTTCCAGAAGATCTGCATGACCGGGCTATGAGGCAAGCCAGCCGCCCGCCTCGCCTGGCGCAGTTGCGCCGCCGCCCGCGCGGCGCGGCCGTGGTCACCGCGCTGCTGATCGTGACGCTGGCCGTGGTGGTGGTGTCCGGCATGCTGTGGCGCCAGCAGGTGCAGATCCGCGCCATCGAGAACCAGCGGCTGCTGGCCCAGGCCACCTGGATCGAGCGCGCCGCCGTGGACTGGGCGCGGCTGATCCTGCGCGACGACCAGCGCCGCACCAACGTCGACGAACTGGGCGAGCCGTGGGCGGTGCCGATCGCCGAGACACGGCTGTCGGACTTCCTCGGCGCGGCACTGCGCACCGACGTCGCGGGCGAGACCTCGTTCCTGTCGGGCCGCATCCTGGATGCGCAGGCGCGCCTGAACCTGGCCAACCTGGTGATATGGACCGCCACTGGCGGCGCAGACGGCAAGCCAGGCCGCGCGGCCTCGGTCGACCCGGCGGCGCTGGCCGCATACCGCCGCCTGCTGCAGACGGTCGGCCTGAACCCGGAGCTGGCCGAGACCACGGCGCGCTACATGCTGCAGGCCGCGCAGGGCGGCAATGCCAGCGGGCAGCCGGCGCCGCGCCCGCTGGACAGCGTGCAGGGGCTGATGGCGCTGCCCGGCTACACGCCGGAGATGGTGGCGGTGCTGGAGCCCTTTGTCACCGTGCTGCCCGAGCGCACGCCGGTCAACGCCAACACCGCCGAGGCCGAGGTGCTGGCCGCGGTCATCAACAAGCTGCCGCTGGAGCGCGCGCGCGAACTGGTGCGCCAGCGCGACCGCGCCCACTTCAACAACCTGGGCAACCTGCAGACCCAGCTGGCCGCGGTGGCACCGCAGGCGGATGCCGCCAACCTCGGCAACCTGCTCGACGTGCGCACGCACTACTTCCTGGTCTATGGACTGGTGCGGCACGAGCGCGCCACCCGGCTGCAGGTGTCGCTGGTCTTCCGCGGCGAGCCGCTGGGTACGGCCAACACCACCCGCGTGGTCTGGATCCAGGATGCGGACCGGCTGCCGGACCTGCGCTAGGCGGCGCCCACCAGGCCAGGCGACAGGCCGAATCTGCACGCGCAGGCAACCGGGGAGAATGGTATTGACGCGGTTTAGTCACACAGGCAAGGTATGCTGCGGCGCTGGCGCGAGCGTGGCACCAGCCTACCCGCCGCCGTCCGGCCTTCCTGGCCGCCCGCCGGCGTCCCCGCACCCCGGCATGTTTCCGACTCCGGGGCGATCCAGGGCGCATCCCAACCGGCCATGCGCCTGCCCGAGCCGTTCCATTGACGCCAAAGCAAGGAAACCTTGAGCACCACCCTGTACGTCCGCCTGCCACACCGGCCGCATGACCAGCCGCAACCGTGGCAGTTCGGCACCCTGCCGTTCGCGCTGGTGCGCACTGCCACGGCCGATACGGCGCGGCGTGGCCAGGCCCGTGCGACGCCGGAAGTGTTGCGCGAAGGCCACGCCCGCATCGCTGACCTGCCCGCGGCCGAGCGCCTGGTGCTGATCCTCGCCGCCAGCGACGTACTGCTGACCACCGCCAGCGTGCCGCCGCTGCCGCCCGCCCGTTTGAAACAGGCGCTGCCCAACCTGGTCGAGGACGCGCTCGCGACCGAGGCGCAGCCGTGCCATATCGGCGTGGGCCCTGCCCTCGACGGCAGCACCGCGCGCGGACCGCGCCAGCGGCTGCTGATGGTGGCCGACCGCGCCTGGCTGCGCGCCGTGCTCGACGCCTTTGCCGAACACCGCCACCGGCGCCGCCATGTGCTGGCCGCGCAGCTGTGCGTGCCGCTGGCTTCCGCCGCTGAAGCCGGCACCGAGCCGTCACTGGCGAGCGCCGACGCGCCGCCGCCGGCGGCCGCGCTGGTGGTCGAAGCCGCCGCCAGCGCCCTCGCCCGGAGCGGCGAGTTGGGCGATGAGTTAGGCGGCGAGCTGCCCGGCACCGGCTCCGACGCCGCGCGCCAGTGGCAGCTGACCGTGCGCACCGGCGCACACGCCGGCTACGGGTTGCTGCTGGGCGACGATGCCTTGGCCGCGTGGCAGGCGCTTGCACCCGCCGGCACCTGGTATGCCGATGCCGACGCTGCCGCCGCGGCGCCGGTGCCCGACCTGCGCCAGGCCGCCCGCGCCAGCTGGCAGCTGTGGATCGAAGGCGCGCAGGAATGCCTGCGCGAGCCGGCGCTGGACCTGGCGCAGTTTGAATTCGCGCAGGGCCGGGCCGACCGCTGGAACCTGGTGGCATGGCGCGTGCCGCTGGCATTGCTGGCGGGCATCGTGCTGGTGCAGGTCATTGGCATGAACACGCACTGGCTGCTGTTGCGGCGCGAGCAGCAGCGGCTGGAAGCCGCGCAGCTGCAGGCGCTGCGCGGCGCCTTCCCGCAGATCCAGACCGTGCTCGACGCGCCGCTGCAGATGCGGCGGCAGGTCGAGCAGCTGCGCACCGCCAGCGGCCGCAGCACGCCGGAAGACTTCCTGCCGCTGGCCGACCGCTTTGCCCAGGCCGCGCGCAGGCTGCCGCCCGACGCGCTGCAGGCGCTGGAGTACCGCGGCCGCATGCTGGTGGTGACGCTCAAGCCGGGCACGGACACGGCCGGACTGCGCAGCGCCGCGCGCCAGGCCGGGCTGCAGATGGAAGAAGACAAGGCCGGAGGTGCCGCTGGCAGTACCAGCAGCAGCGCAGGCACCCCGGTGACGCCCGGCTCGCGCTGGACCGTCAGGCCCGGCCTGTAAGCGGGCCCACCAGCAAGCATGAATCCGATGAAAGACACAGCCCGAAGCCAGACGCCACGCGCCAGCCGGCCAGGCGCGACCTCTGCGCTGCGCACGCGCCTGGCGCGGCTGCGCCCGTCCGTGCCGCAGGCGTGGCAGGAGCGCTTCAACGCCTTCTGGTCGGCGCGCAACCCGCGCGAACAGGCCATCCTGGCCGGCGGCGGCGCCCTGCTGGCGCTGGTGATCGGCTACCTGGTGCTGTGGGAACCGGCCGCCGACGGCCGCGAGCGCCTGGCGCGCAACCTGCCCAAGCTGCGCGCCGACCTGGCCGAAATGGAATCCCTGGCGCAGGAAGCCCGCGGCCTGAAGGCCACGCCGGCGCCGGCGCTGCGCGGCGACGCGCTCACGCAGGCGCTGCAGGACAGCCTGGGCCAGCACGGCCTGAAGGCGACCCGGCTGGCCGCCGGCGCCGACAACAGCGTGCAGGTGCAGCTGGACAAGGTGCCGTTCGGCGCGGTCAGCGGCTGGCTGCAGGACGTGCGCCAGCAGCAGCGCATGAAGGTGATCGACGCCCGTATCGTCTATGTCGGCGCCACGGCGCTGGTGAACGTCAGCGCGACCCTGCAGGGTCCGGGCGGCCGCAGCTGATGGTACGGCTGGAAACGCTGCGCCTGCCGCGCCGCAAGCTGCGCCAGCCGGCCGCAGGGCGGCGCCTGCGCTGGCTGGGGCTTGGCCTGGCGAGCGCCGCGGTGACCGTGGTGGCGATGCTGCCGGCGGCATGGATCGCCGCGCGCGTGGCCACGCAGACGCAGGGACGGGTACTGCTGGCCGATGCCAGCGGCTCGCTCTGGCATGGCAGCGCCACGCTGGCGCTGTCGGCCGGCGCCGGCAGCCAGACCGCGACCGTGCTGCCGGGCCGGCTGCAATGGACGCTGGCGTTCTGGCCGCTGCTGGGCGGCAGCGCGCGCCTGGTGGTGAGCCACTCCGAGGCCATGGCCGCGCCGGTCGCCATCACCGTGACACCCGGCGGCTGGAGCGCACAGGCAGGCGCCATGCGGCTGCCCGCGGCGCTGCTCGAAGGCATCGGCGCGCCGTTCAATACGCTGCGCCCGGACGGCCTGATGCGCGTGGACTGGTCCACGCTGCAGGGCCGCTTTTCGGGCCAGGGCATGAGCGGCCATATGACGCTGCGCATCGAACAGGTGTCGTCGGCCGTGAGCCGGCTGCGCCCGCTGGGCAGCTACCGCGCCGAACTCGACTGGACCGGCGAGGGCGGCGGCAAGCTGCAGCTGAGCACCATCGCCGGGCCGCTGCACCTGGAGGGCAGCGGCACGCTGGGGCGGCAGGCGCGCTTCGAGGGCACCGCGCACGCCGAGCCCGAAGCGGCAACCCAACTGACCAGCCTGCTGAGCCTGCTGGGACGACGAGACAACCATGTGACAAGGCTGCGCTTCTGATGCCAGGCCAATCCAGGAGCGCCCGGAAATGACTATGAAAACCCACGCCATCCGACCTGTTTTCCATACCGCCTGCGCCCGCGCCGTGGCCCTGCTGTGCGGGCTCTCGCTGCTGGCGCCCGCGCCGCTGTGGGCCCAGTCCGGCGCGCGCACCGGCACCCCGCCCGCGCCACCCGACATCACGCCGTCCAACCGCGACCAGGTAGTGCTGAACTTCGTCAACGCCGACCTGGATTCGGTGATCAAGGCGGTCGGCCAGGCCACCGGCAAGAACTTCGTGATCGACCCGCGCGTGAAGGGCACGGTCAACCTGGTCACCGAGCAGCCGGTCTCGCGCGCGCAGGCGCTGCAGACGCTGGGTTCGGTGCTGCGCATGCAGGGCTATGCCATGGTCGAGAGCAACGGCTTCACCAAGGTCGTGCCCGAGGCCGACGCCAAGCTGCAGGGCTCGCCCACCGTGATCGGCGCCAGCCCCAGCCGCGGCGACCAGGTGGTGACGCAGGTATTCCGGCTGAACTATGAATCGGCCAACAACCTGGTGCCGGTGCTGCGGCCGATGATCGCGCCCAACAACACCATCACCGCCTACCCGGCCAACAACACGCTGGTCATCACCGACTACGCCGACAACCTGCGCCGGCTGGCGCGCATCATCGCCGCGGTCGATGCGCCGGCCTCGGGCGAGGTCGAGCTGGTGCCGCTCAAGCATGCGCTGGCCAGCGATACCGCGGCGGTGCTGCAGAAGCTGCTCGACCCCGCCGCCGCGGGCGCCGCCGGCGGCGGCGCACCGGGAGCCGATGCCAGCCTGCGCACCTCGGTGGTGGCGGAGCCGCGCAGCAATTCGCTGATGATCCGCGCCACCAGCCGCGCGCGCCTGCAGCAGGCGCGCCACCTGATCGAGAAGCTCGACCAGCCCTATGCACGCCCGGGCAATATCTGGGTAGTGCCGCTGAAGAACGCCGATGCGGTCAAGCTGGCGGCCACGCTGCGCGCCATCGTCGCCGCCGACAGCAGCTTCGCCAGCGCCACCCAGCCCGGCGGGCAGGCCGGCGGCATCGGCGGCGCGGCGGGCATGACCAATGTCTCGACGCCTGCCGGCGGGCAGTTCACCGGCGGCGCCACCGGCACCCAGGCCGGCATGCGCGGCGGCACCGGCGCGTCCGGAGGCACGGGCGGCGCCTATGGCAACTCGGCCTTCGCCGCGTCGTTCGGCACCAGCACCCAGCCGACCACCGGCGGCATCATCCAGGCCGACCCGTCCACCAACTCGCTCATCATCACCGCCAGCGAACCGGTCTACCGCAACCTGCGCGGCGTCATCGACGACCTCGACGCGCGCCGCGCGCAGGTCTACATCGAATCGATGATCGTCGAGGTGACCTCCACGCAGGCCAGCGAGCTTGGCATCCAGTGGCAGGGCCTGATCAGCTCGCCGGGCGGCAACAACAACGTCTTTGCCGGCACCAACTTCGGCACCGGCGGACAGAACATCCTGAACCTGACCCTGGCCGGGGCGCTGGCCGACAGCAACCGCACCGCCGGCATCGCCGCGGCGCAGGGGCTGGTGCAAGACATCGGCGGCCTCAACCTGGGCATCGTCAACAAGGCCATGGGGCTGGGCGCGCTGTTGCGCGCGCTGGGTTCCAACGGCAGCGTCAACCTGCTGTCCACGCCGAACCTGATCACGCTGGAGAACGAGGAAGCCAAGATCCTGATCGGCCAGAACATCCCGATCACCACCGGCTCCTATGCCCAGACCGGCGGCGCGGCCTCGGTCACGCCGTTCCAGACCTTCGACCGCAAGGACGTGGGCATCACGCTGCGGGTGAAGCCGCAGATCACCGACGGCGGGCTGGTGAAGATGCAGATCTTCCAGGAGTCGTCGAACGTGGTGCAGGCAACCGCCAACCTGATCCAGGGCCCGACCACCAATGTGCGCTCGATCGAGACCAATGTGCTGGTCGACGACGGCCAGATCATCGTGCTGGGCGGCCTGATCGAGGACTCGTACGGCGACGGCGTGCAGAAGGTGCCGCTGCTGGGCGACATCCCATGGATCGGCGGCCTGTTCCGCTACGAGAACAAGAACCGCGCCAAGACCAACCTGCTGGTGTTCCTGCGCCCCTATGTGATGCGCACGGCCGGCGCCGCCGACCGCCTGACGCAGGACCGCTACGACTATATGCGCGCGCAGCAGCAGGGCTTTGTTTCGCCTAACATGATGGTGCGTGATACCAACACGCCGTTGCTGCCGCCGGCCGACGCCCCGTCCACGCCGTTCGTCGATCCGCGTGCAAACGGTCCGCTTGCCGCCCCGCTGCCGCTGCAGCAGACCCTTCCGCAGAATGCCCCGCAGCCCGGCGTGCCGGGCCAGCCACAGCCCATGCAGCCGGCACCGCAGCAGCTGCCGCAACCACCGGCGAACGCATCCCAGCCGCTGAACCCGCGCGGCGAGTCTGCGCTCCAGAACTAAGCCCCGACATGGCCAGCGAAGTCCAAACTGCCCTGCCCGCCGGCACCAGCGCGCCGGCCGAGACCCTGGAGCCGCCCTCGCCGTTGGCGGCGCGGCTGGTCTCGTACGGCTTTGCG
Source organism: Cupriavidus sp. GA3-3 (assembly GCF_000389805.1). Classification (NCBI taxonomy): domain Bacteria; kingdom Pseudomonadati; phylum Pseudomonadota; class Betaproteobacteria; order Burkholderiales; family Burkholderiaceae; genus Cupriavidus; species Cupriavidus sp. GA3-3. The sequence continues at coordinate 30,761 of NZ_KB944472.1, read as the reverse complement.
CGCGAGGCGCCGCTGCTGGTCGCGCACCAGCGCCCTGACGGACTGGAAGTCTGGGTGACCCGCGCCACCTCTCCGACCGCGCTGGCCGAGGTCGCGCGCGTGCATGGCGCGCTGCGCCTGCGCGTGCTGGAGCCCGACGCGCTGGAGCGCGCCATGGCCGATGCCTACAACCGCCAGGACGCCGGCAGCGCCGCGCAGGTGGTGGGCGAGGTCGAAGGCGAAGTCGACCTGTCGCGCCTGATGCAGGACATCCCGGCGGTGGAGGACCTGCTTGAATCCGAGGACGACGCGCCGATCATCCGCATGATCAATGCGCTGCTGACACAGGCCGCGCGCGAAGGCGCCTCGGATATCCATATCGAGCCGTTCGAGTCGTCGTCGGTGGTGCGCTTCCGCGTCGACGGCACGCTGCGCGACGTGGTGCGGCCGAAAAAGGCGCTGCACGGCGCGCTGATCTCGCGCATCAAGATCATGGCGCAGCTCGACATCGCCGAGAAACGCCTGCCGCAGGACGGCCGCATCACGCTGCGCGTGGGCGGGCGCCCGGTCGACGTGCGGGTCTCGACCCTGCCCACCGGCCATGGCGAGCGCGCGGTGCTGCGCCTGCTGGACAAGGAAGCAGGCCGGCTCGACCTGGCCAAGCTGGGCATGGCGCCCGGCACGCTGCGCGGCTTCGACCACCTGATCCGCCAGCCGCACGGCATCGTGCTGGTGACCGGGCCGACCGGCTCGGGCAAGACCACCACGCTGTATGCGGCGCTGTCGCGGCTGGATGCGCGCACCACCAACATCATGACGGTCGAAGACCCGATCGAGTACGACCTGGACGGCATCGGCCAGACCCAGGTCAACGCGCGCATCGACATGACCTTCGGCAAGGCCCTGCGCGCGATCCTGCGCCAGGACCCGGACGTGGTCATGATCGGCGAAATCCGCGACCTGGAAACCGCGCAGATCGCGGTGCAGGCCTCGCTGACCGGCCACCTGGTGCTGGCCACGCTGCACACCAACGACTCGGCCTCGGCGGTGACGCGGCTGGTCGACATGGGGATCGAGCCGTTCCTGCTGTCGTCGTCGCTGCTGGGCGTGCTGGCGCAGCGGCTGGTACGCCGCCTGTGCCAGCACTGCAAGCGCGAGGAAGTGATCGAGGTCACTGCCGCCGAGGCCGAGGTGCTGCACGCGCAGGGCAAGCCGCTGCAGACCGTGTGGCACCCGGTGGGCTGCGACAAGTGCGGCCAGTCCGGGTACCAGGGGCGCATGGGCGTCTATGAGCTGCTGACCGTCGGTGACGAGATCCGCACCATGATCCACCGGCAGGCGCCGGAGTCCGAGATCAAGCAGGTGGCACTGGCGCACGGCATGCACACCATGCGCGGCGACGCGCAGCGCTGGATCGACAGCGGCGCGACCTCGCTTGAGGAAGTGCTGCGCGTGACGCGCGACTAAAGCGGAGCCGCCCGGATGCCAGCCTTCCGCTATGAAGCCGCCGACGCCGCCGGCAAGACCGACCGCGGCGTGATCGAGGCCGACAGCCCGCGCCAGGCGCGTTCGCAGCTGCGCGCGCGCGGGCTGACACCGCTGACCGTCGACCCGCTCGCCGGTGCCGGCCTGGCGCCGCGCAGCGGCAGCCAGCTGTTTGCGCGCAAGCTGTCGACGCAGGAACAGGCGCTGTTCACGCGCCAGCTGGCCAGCCTGATCGTGGCGGGGCTGCCGCTGGACGAGGCGCTGGGGGCACTGGCCGACCAGGCCGAGCGCGCCTATGTGCACGAGCTGCTGGCCGGCATCCGCGCCGAGGTGATGGGCGGCAGCTCGCTGTCGGTGGCGCTGGCCCAGCATCCGCGCGACTTCCCCGACATCTACCGTGCGCTGGTCTCGGCCGGCGAGCACTCCGGCCACCTGGGACTGGTGCTGGAGCGGCTGGCGGGCTATATCGAGTCGCGCAATACCCTGACCTCCAAGATCCGGCTGGCCTTCACCTACCCCGCCATCGTCACGGTGGTGGCATTCGCCATCGTGATCTTCCTGCTGTCGTACGTGGTGCCGCAGGTGGTGAGCGTGTTCGCCAATACCAAGCAGAAGCTGCCGATGCTGACCATCATCATGCTGGCGCTGTCGGACTTCGTCCGGAACTGGTGGTGGGCAGCGCTGGCGGTGCTGGCGGCGGCAGCGTTCACGATCCGCAGCGTGCTGAAGCAGCCCGCGGTGCGGCTGGAATGGCACCGCTGGCTGCTGACCGCGCCGCTGCTGGGCAAGCTGATCCGCGGCTACAACACCGCGCGCTTCGCCGGCACGCTGGCGATCCTGGTGTCGGCCGGCGTGCCGATCCTGCGCAGCCTGCAGGCGGCGGGCGAGACGCTGACCAACGAGGCGCTGCGCGCCAACGTGGAAGACGCCAACACGCGCGTGCGCGAAGGCGCCTCGCTGGCGCGCGCGCTGGCGGCGCAGAATCAGTTCCCGCCGGTGCTGGTGCACCTGATCCGCTCCGGCGAGGCCACCGGCAATCTGCCGGTGATGCTGGACCGCGCCGCGCAGGGCGAGGCGCAGGAACTGGAACGCCGCACGCTGTTCCTGACCAGCCTGCTGGAGCCGCTGCTGATCCTGACCATGGGCGTGGTGGTGCTGCTGATCGTGCTGGCGGTGCTGATGCCGATCATCGAGATCAACCAGCTGGTGCGGTAAGGACCTCTGCCAAAGAAAACGCCGGCGCGAAGCCGGCGTTTTCTTTGGCGGGCAGGGCCGGCATGGCGCCGGCCGGCCACATCACTCCGCTTTCTTGGCCGGGCGCTTGCGCGTCTTCCTGGCCGGTGCCCGGGCGGGCGCCGCCTCGGCAGTGGCTGCCTCCGGCTGGGGCTGGGCCTCTGGCTGCGGTTCAACCTGCGCCGACAGCACTGTCGTGCCCGGCGCGGCAAAGATCGACTGGTCGATCGGCCACGGGGTTTCGCTCAGCGTCACGTCGGGGCGGCGCGTGGCGCGCTTGCGTGCGGGGCGGGCCTTGGACTCAGCCTGCGGCGCTGCCTCCGCCGCCGGCTCGGCCACTTCGGCGGCGACGACGGAAAGCTCGATCTCGGGTTCGCGCACTGGCACAGGCTCAGGCGCCGCCTCTGGCTGGGCCACGGCGGGCGCAGGCGGATCCGCGGGCACGGGCGCCGGTGCCGGCTGGCGGCGTGCTTCAGGCTGCGCCGGACGCTGCTGCTGTTGCGGTTGCGACTGCTGCTGGCCGCGGCCATCGCCCTCGCCACCGCCCTTGGCGCGCTTCTTCAGGCGCACCCAGATGGTCTTGTTGTTGCCGCCGTTGCGGGTCTCGACTTCGAACAGGCCGGTGGCCTGCACCAGCTCCGAAAGCTTGCCGTACCCGTAGTTGCGCGAATCGAATTCCGGCGCCTGCTTGGCGATGTGGTTGCCCATGCTGCCCAGCGTCAGCCAGCCATCCTCGTCCGACACCGCCTGCGCCGCACTCTGCAGCAGGCGCACCAGGCGCGAATCCTGGCGCAGCTCGCCGGTGCTGCGCTTGCGCGTGGGCGCGGCAGCCCCGTCGACGCCTTCGGTCCCTTCCGTATCCGCATCGGCGCGCAGGACGTCGGAGTAGATGAACTTGTCGCAGGCGGTGACAAAGGGCTTGGGGGTCTTGCGCTCGCCAAAGCCGTACACGGTCAGCCCCTGCTCGCGGATGCGCGAGGCCAGCCGGGTGAAGTCGCTGTCGCTGGAAACGATGCAGAAGCCGTCGAAGCGCCCGGTGTACAGCAGGTCCATGGCGTCGATGATCATGGCGCTGTCGGTAGCGTTCTTGCCCACGGTGTAGCGGAACTGCTGGATCGGCTGGATCGAGTGCGACAACAGCCGCTCCTTCCATCCGGCCAGGTTGGGCCGGGTCCAGTCGCCGTAGATGCGCTTGACGGCGGCCACGCCGTACTTGGCGACCTCGGCCAGCAGGCCTTCGACGATGGCGGGCGCCGCGTTGTCGGCATCGATCAGCACGGCCAGGGTCGCGGTGCCCTGGCGGGGGGAATTGGTCATGTTCAGGTAGTCACTGGTTTGCCCGTCCCATGCGTGCATCAGGACGGCAATCGGAAATCAGGTTGCACCAGGCTGGCTGTGCAGATGTGGCGCATCGCAGGCAGCCCGGCAGCGGCACGGGCCATCTCGATGCAACGCAGTGTACACGCGAACCCCTGTCCATACGGGAAATCACGGGCACGGCGGGCACGCTTTGTGCTGCATTGCAAGGTACCGCCGATTTTGTGGCGGTGCTACCATGCCGCGCAGAGACACGACCGTCCAACACCTTCACAAGAGGTCATGAGGCGGTCGCCCACAACTGTAGGTGTCGGTGATCCCGACAGCACGCCCATAGAGGAGCACCTATGAATGCCCCCCTGACCTCCCCGGTCAGCGACGCCATCCGCCGCGCGCTCGAAAACGTTTCCCTCGAAGACAAATACACGCTGGAGCGTGGCCGCATCTATATCAGCGGCACGCAGGCCCTGGTACGCCTGCCGATGCTGCAGCAGGAGCGCGACCGCGCCGCCGGGCTGAACACCGCCGGCTTTATCTCCGGCTACCGGGGCTCGCCGCTGGGCGCGCTCGACCTGTCGCTGTGGAAGGCCAAGAAGCACCTTGCCGCGCACAACATCGTGTTCCAGGCTGGCCTCAACGAGGACCTGGCCGCGACTTCGGTATGGGGGTCGCAGCAGGTGAACATGTATCCGGACGCCAAGTTCGATGGCGTGTTCGGCATGTGGTACGGCAAGGGGCCGGGCGTGGACCGCACCGGTGACGTGTTCAAGCACGCGAACTCGGCGGGATCGTCGAAGCACGGCGGCGTGCTGGTGCTGGCCGGTGACGACCACTCGGCCAAGTCCTCGACGCTGGCGCACCAGTCCGAGCACATCTTCAAGGCCTGTGGCCTGCCGGTGCTGTACCCGTCGAACGTGCAGGAATACCTGGACTACGGCCTGCACGGCTGGGCCATGAGCCGCTACTCCGGCCTGTGGGTGGCGATGAAGTGCGTGACCGACGTGGTGGAATCGTCGGCCTCGGTGGAGCTGGATCCGCACCGCGTGCAGATCGTGCTGCCGGACGACTTCATCATGCCGCCGGGCGGCCTGAACATCCGCTGGCCGGACCCGCCGCTGGAACAGGAAGCGCGCCTGCTCGACTACAAGTGGTACGCGGGTCTGGCCTATGTGCGGGCCAACAAGATCGACCGCATCGAAATCGATTCGCCGCACGCGCGCTTCGGCATCATGACCGGCGGCAAGGCTTACCTGGACACGCGCCAGGCGCTGGCCGACCTGGGCCTGGACGATGCCACCTGCTCGCAGATCGGCATCCGCCTGTACAAGGTCGGCTGCGTGTGGCCGCTGGAGGCGCATGGGGCGCGCGCCTTTGCCGAAGGCCTGCAGGAAATCCTGGTGGTCGAAGAGAAGCGCCAGATTATGGAGTACGCGCTAAAGGAAGAGCTGTACAACTGGCGCGACGACGTGCGCCCCAAGGTCTACGGCAAGTTCGACGAAAAGGACAACGCGGGCGGCGAATGGTCGATCCCGCAAAGCAACTGGCTGCTGCCGGCGCACTATGAGCTGTCGCCGGCGATCATCGCCAAGGCCATCGCCACCCGGCTGGACAAGTTCGAGCTGCCGATCGACGTGCGCGCGCGCATCACCGCGCGCCTGGCCATCATCGAGGCCAAGGAAAAGGCGCTGGCCACGCCGCGCGTGACGGCGGAGCGCAAGCCGTGGTTCTGCTCGGGCTGCCCGCACAACACCTCGACCAATGTGCCCGAAGGCTCGCGCGCGCTGGCTGGCATCGGCTGCCACTACATGACGGTGTGGATGGACCGCAATACCAGCACCTTCAGCCAGATGGGCGGCGAAGGCGTGGCGTGGATCGGCCAGGCGCCGTTCGCTGGCGACAAGCATGTGTTCGCCAACCTGGGCGACGGCACCTACTTCCACTCCGGTCTATTGGCGATCCGCGCGTCGATCGCGGCCAACGTCAACATCACCTACAAGATCCTGTACAACGATGCGGTGGCGATGACCGGCGGCCAGCCGGTGGACGGCCAGTTGTCGGTGCGGGACATCGCCTGGCAGGTGCATAGCGAAGGCGCGAAGAAGATCGTCATCGTCAGCGACCAGCCGGAGAAGTACAACGGCGCGATCAAGCTGCCCGAAGGCATCGCCATCCATCACCGCGATCAGCTCGACAGCGTGCAGCGTGAGCTGCGTGAGGTGCCGGGCTGCTCCATCCTGATCTACGACCAGACCTGCGCCACCGAGAAGCGCCGCCGCCGCAAGCGCGGCACGATGGAGGATCCGCAACGCCGCGCCTTTATCAACGACGCGGTGTGCGAAGGCTGCGGCGACTGCTCGGTCAAGTCCAACTGCCTGTCGGTGGAACCGCTGGAAACGGATTTCGGCACCAAGCGCCAGATCAACCAGTCGTCGTGCAACAAGGACTTCTCGTGCGTGAACGGCTTCTGTCCGAGCTTTGTCACGGCCGAAGGCGCGCAGGTGCGCAAGCCCGAGCAGCACGGCGTGTCGATGAACACCCTGCCCGCGCTGCCAGAGCCTGAGCTGCCGCCGATCCGCCGCGCCTACGGCATCCTGGTGACCGGCGTGGGCGGCACCGGCGTGGTGACCATCGGCGGCCTGCTCGGCATGGCCGCGCACCTGGAGAACAAGGGCGTCACCGTGCTCGACATGGCGGGCCTGGCGCAGAAAGGCGGCGCGGTGCTGTCGCACGTGCAGCTGGCCGCGCGCCCGGACGACCTGCACGCCACCCGTATCGCCATGGGCGAGGCGGACCTGGTGATCGGCTGCGATGCGATCGTGTCGGCCACCGACGAAGTCATCTCCAAGACCCAGGCCGGCCGCACCCGCGCCGTGGTCAACACCGCGCAGACGCCGACCGCCGACTTCATCAAGAACCCGAAGTGGCAGTTCCCCGGCCTGTCGGCCGAGCAGGATGTGCGCACCGCGGTGGGCGAGAAGTGCGAGTTCATCAACGCCTCGGGTCTCGCCGTGGCGCTGCTGGGCGACGCGATCTACACCAACCCGCTGGTGCTCGGCTATGCCTGGCAGAAGGGCTGGATCCCGCTGACGCTGCAGGCGCTGGAGCGCGCCATCGAACTCAACGGCGTCGCTGTCGAGAAGAACAAGGCCGCGTTCGACTGGGGCCGGCATATGGCGCACGACCCCGAGCACGTGCTGTCGCTGACCGGCAAGCTGAAGAACACCGCCGAAGGCGCGGAAGTGGTCAAGCTGCCGACTTCCAGCGGTGCGATGCTGGAGAAGCTGATCGGCCGGCGCATGGAACACCTGACGGCCTACCAGGATGCCGCGTACGCGCGCACCTATCGCGAAGCCATCGACCGCGTGCGCGTGGCCGAGAGCACGCTGGCTGGCAGCGGCAAGGCCCTGCCGCTGACCGAGGCCGCGGCGCGCAACCTGGCCAAGCTGATGGCGTACAAGGACGAGTATGAGGTGGCGCGGCTCTACACCGATCCTGTCTTCCTCGACAAGCTGCGTGCGCAGTTCGAAGGCGAGCCGGGCAAGGACTACCAGCTCAACTTCTGGCTGGCACCGCCGCTGACCTCAAAGCGCGATGACAAGGGCCACCTGGTCAAGCGCAAGTTCGGGCCGTCGACGATGAAGCTGTTCCGCTTGCTGGCGAAGATGAAGGGCCTGCGCGGCGGCATGTTCGATATCTTCGGCAAGACCGATGAGCGCCGCACCGAGCGCGCGCTGATCGGCGAGTACCGCGCGCTGCTGGATGAGCTGGTGGCGGGCCTGAATGCGGCCAACTACGACACCGCGGTGACGCTGGCCAACCTTCCGGACGATATCCGTGGCTTCGGGCATGTGAAGGAAAACAACCTGAAGGCGGTACGCGGGCGCTGGGCCAAGCTGCTGGAGCAGTTCCGCCATCCGGAGACGGCGCAGCGCGCGGCCTGACTGGCCATGGCATGACACAACGGCCTCGCTTCGCATGAAGCGAGGCCGTTGTGCTTTCAGGGCTGTGCCAGCGTCGCTTCTCCCGGCTTCACATACATCGAGTTGCGCGGCTGCGCCAGCACGCGCCGCACCATCGGCTCGAAGAACGACAGCGGCAGCGTGTCGTAGTCCGTCATGAAGGCGGCACCGTCGTACTTGCGGCAGAACTCCGCGGTGCGCTCGAACAGCTCGGGCTGGCTGCGGTACTGCTCGCGCAGGTTGCGGTCCAGGCCGAGGTGATGGAAGAAGTAGTAGCCCTGGAACACGCCGTGCTTTTCCACCATCCACAGGTTCTCGGGGCTGACGAATGGCTTGAGGATGGCGGCGGCAATGTCGGGATGATTGAAGCTGCCGAGCGTATCGCCGATATCGTGCAGCAGCGCGCAAACCACGTATTCCTCGTCCTGGCCGTCGCGGTGCGCCAGTGTCGCGGTCTGCAGCGAATGCGTGAGCCGGTCCACGGGGAAGCCGCCGCAATCGCCATCCAGCAGGCGCAGGTGCGCCAGCACGCGATCCGGCAGCGCCCGCGCGAACGGCATGAACTCGGCGGAGATGGCGGCCCAGTCCTCGCGGGTGCCGTGTTCCATATGGCTGAAGGTGGCGCGTGCAGGCGCGTGGGTGTCGCTCATGCGGGTCTCCTTTGGTGGCAGCGTGCGCGATGGCCGCGCGTCGTCTCGTCATGTCTTGCAGGCATTGTGGCACCCGCAGCGGCGCTACACTGTCAAAAAGCTAACAATGTGCCGGCATATTGCGGCGCACCAACAAGCATGCTGATCCGTCCTTTCCGCCCGGAAGACCAATCCTGCGTCATTGCCTTGTGGCAGGCCTGCGGCCTGACCCGTCCGTGGAACGACCCGCAGCGCGATATCGCGCGCAAGCTGACCGAGCAGCCTGAACTGTTTCTGGTCGGCGACATCGACGGCCGACCCGTCGCCACTGCCATGGTGGGGTTCGACGGGCATCGCGGCTGGGTCTACTATCTGGCGGTACAGCCCGACCTGCAGGCCAAAGGGTACGGGCGCATGCTGATGGCGCATGCCGAGCAGTTGCTGATCGAGCGGGGCTGCCCCAAGATCAACTTGCTGGTACGCGCAGGCAACCGCGCCGTGATCGATTTCTACGACAAGCTGGGCTATGCGCCCGATGAAGTGGTCAGCCTGGGCAAACGACTGATTCCAGATATTTAGTGGGCACGCCGGACCGACCTCAAGGAGACGACATGACTTTCCACGGAAGCTGCCACTGCGGCGCCATTGCCTTCGAGGTGGAGGCCGACGGCATCCCCAGCGTGATCCGCTGCAACTGCTCGATCTGCCGCCGGCGCGGCCACCTGCTGTGGTTCGTGCCGCGCGCGACGTTCAAGCTGGAAACGCCGGAGAGCAATGCCTCCACCTACCGCTTCAACACCATGAAGATCGCGCACCGCTTCTGCCCGGTGTGCGGCTGCGGTCCGTATGCGGACGGGCAGGACAAGGACGGCAAGCCGATGGCCGCAGTCAATGTGCGCTGCCTGGACAATGTCGACCTGGACAGCCTGAAGGTCATCGACTACGACGGACTGCACCACTGAGGCCGCCATGTTCCGCATCCTGGGCATCGACCACCTGGTGTTGCGCAGCGCCGACGTGGACGCGCTGCGGCGCTTCTATGTCGAGGTGCTCGGCTGCAGCGTTGAGCGCGAGCAAACCGAGCTGGGCCTGACGCAGCTGCGCGCGGGCAGCGGGCTGATCGACCTGGTCGCGCTCGACGGCCCGCTCGGCCGCGCCGGCGGCGCCGGACCGGGAGCGCAGGGCCGCAACCTGGACCATTTCTGCCTGCGCATCGACCCGTTCGATGCCGACGCGGTGCGGGCGCACCTGGCGCGGCATGGCGTGGACGCCGGCGAGGTGGCGCAGCGCTTCGGCGCCGAAGGCAAGGGACCGTCGCTCTATGTGAGCGATCCGGACGGCAACGTGGTCGAGCTCAAGGGACCGCCCGCGCCGGTGACCGCACAGTAACGCGCGTGCCCCGTGCGCGCAGTGCGCGCGGGATCGCTACAATTTCCGACTGGCCCAACGCGCCGCCGTCTATGGCGACTACCCCCGCCGGGCCCGCCATGACAACAATAGAAGCCAGCTCCGACGCGGACGCCGCCAGCACCGACCCAGACGCCAGCCCGGCACGCACCGGACCCGCGCACCCCGCCACGCCGCCGCGCCGGCTGGTCTGGATCCTCGGCCTGACCGAGACCATCTCCTGGGGCACGCTGTTCTTCGCCTTCACCGTTTTCATCGACCCCATGATCCGCAGCCTGGGCTGGTCCAAGCCCTTCCTGGCGGGCGGCTATTCGCTGGGGCTGCTGGTATGGGCGCTGTGCTCGTTCGCGGTGGGGCGGCTGCTGGACCGCGCGCCGGCGCGCAAGGTGATGGGCGCGGGCTCGGTGCTGGCCGGGCTGGGCCTGCTGCTGTGGGCATGGACGCCGTCGCAGCCGGTGTTCCTGCTGATGTGGGTGCCGATCGGGCTGGCCATGGCGACCACGCTGTACGAGCCCGCCTTCGTGGTGCTGCGCCAGGCCTATGGCGACCAGTACCAGAAGCCGATCGTGGTGGTCACGCTGATGGCCGGCTTTGCCAGCACGATCTTCGTGCCGCTGGCGCAATGGCTGGTGATCCATCTGGGCTGGCGCCCGACGCTGATCGGCTTCGCCGCGCTCAACCTGCTGGTCTGCGCGCCGCTGCACGCGCGCATGCGCTACGCGCTGCATCCCACCTATTCCGGAATGACCCCCGCCGACGGCCAGGCCGGCAGCCGCGACATTGCCCGCGCCACGCTGCGCCAGCCGGTGTTCTGGGCGGTGGTGCTGGCCTTTACCGCGACCGCGGTGGTGGCCTCGCTGCTGGGCGCGCACCTGATCCCGATGCTGACAGAGAAGGGCATGCCAGTGGCGCAGCAACTGGTGGTGGCGGCGCTGATCGGCCCGGCCCAGGTAGCGGGCCGCATGCTGATGATGCGCGCGGGGGTGCGCCACCCGGTGCGGCTGTCGCTGCCGGTCTATGCGCTGATGGGCGCCGGGCTGCTGTGCTTTGCGCTGGGGCACGGCGCCTGGCTGATGGTGGCCGCGGTGCTGTACGGCTGCGCCAACGGCGTCAACACCATGCTGCGCGCGATGGCCATGCCGGAACTGATCTCGCGCCATCACTACGCCACGCTCAACGGCCTGATGATGACGCCGGTGTTGCTGATGCAGGCCGCCGCGCCGTGGCTGGGCGCGCTGCTGTGGCGTGCCGCCGGCGGCTACTGGCTGATGCTGTGGGTGATGGTGGCGCTGGCGCTGGGCGCGCTGCTGGCCTTCGGCTACGCGCTGCACCGGCGCGGACTGCTGCGCGTGGATGGCGCCGGCCGGTAGCACGGCGTTGTCATACCCGCCTCACGCCGATGCGGGACAATGACGGCCTTTGCAGGGGCACCGCTGCCCCGCCTGCCGCACCCTCCCATGCCTGATCCGCACTCCCCGACGGCTTCCGCGTCCTTGCCGGCCGCGGTGTCGCGCGCCACGCGCGGCACCATGGCGCTGTTCTTCGTCAATGGCGCCACCTTTGCCACGTGGGGCGTGCATATTCCCACCATCAAGGCACGCTTCGGCCTGTCCGACGCGATGCTGTCGCTGGCGATGCTGGCCGTGGCCGGCGGCGCCATCCTGGCGATGGGCCCGGTCGGGCGCTGGGTGGCGCGCGCGGGCAGCGCACGGGCGTCGATGACGGGCGGGCTGCTGTTTGCGCTGGCCACGGTGGCGATCCTGGCGATGCCGTCGTTCTGGCTGCTGCTGCCCGCGCTGGTGGCGTTCGGCATGGCCAATGCGGCCTTCGATGTCGCCATGAACGCACAGGCCGCCACGGTCGAGGCCAGCCGCACGCGGCCGGTGATGTCGGCGCTGCACGGCATGTTCAGCCTGGGCGGCATGGCCGGTGCGGGCGCGGGCGGCCTGATGCTGTCGCTGGACGTGGCGCCGCTGGCACATGCGGCGATGATGGCAGGCGTGACCGCGGCGGTGGCGCTGGGTACGCTGCCCGGGCTGCTGTCGGACCATCCGGTGCTGCCATCGGCGGCCCACCACCGCGACCACGCGGTGCGCGCGCTGTGGCTGCTGGGCCTGCTGGCGTTCCTGGGCCTGGTCGGCGAAGGCGCGATGTACGACTGGACCAGCGTCTATATGCGCGACGTGGCGCAGGCCCCGGATGGCTGGATCAGCCTGGGCTACGCCGCGTTCTCGGGCGGGATGGCGTGCGGACGCTTCGGCGGCGACCGCCTGCGCGCGCGCCTGGGCGACGGCGCCACGCTGACTGGCAGTGCCTGGCTGGGCTTTGGCGGCATTGCGCTGGCGCTGCTGGTGCCGCTGCCGCTAGCCGCGCTGGCGGGCTTTACGCTGATGGGGCTGGGCGCGGCCAATATGGTGCCGATCTTCTTCGTTGCCGCGTCGCGGCTGCCGGGCGTGGCGCCGGCCGAAGCAATTTCGCGCGTGGCGCGCTTTGCCTACCTGGGGCTGCTGCTGGGGCCGGTGCTGATCGGCGGGGTCGCGCACCTGTCCAACCTGCGCATCGGGCTGGCGCTGGTGGCGCTGACCATGGGCTGGATCGCGCTTGCGGGCGCGCGCTCGGCACGGCGCTACCTGCCGGCGCGCGCCGGCACGCCGGCGGCGCACGCCCCGGCCGAACGGTAAGGCGCGTCAGGCCGCCGCGCGCAGCGGCGCGCCGGCGCCCAGGCCCTCGAACACGAAGCTGTCCATGGCGAGCACGCCATAGGTCACCTCATCGGCAACCCGCGATACGCTGGCCGGCGCCGGCCCTGCGCCACTGGCAGCCTGCGGCCCCAAGGCCGCGCCCAGCGCCACGAAGAACGGCAGCAGGTGCTCGTCGGTCGGGTGCGCGCGGCGCGCATACGGCGCCTGGGCGCGGTAGTCGGCAATGCGGCTGGTATCGCCGCTGGCCAGGGCCTCGTCGAGGGCTTCCGCCATCCAGCCGCGGAAGGCTTCCACATACGGCTCGGCCTGCGGCCCATGCTGGTCGCGCCGGCCGCCGCCAAACACTTCCTGCAGGTTGTGCGTGAAGCTGCCGGAGGCCAGCACCAGCACGCCCTCGTCGCGCAGCGGGGCCAGCGCGCGGCCGATCTCGATCTGCGTTGCGGGCGACAGGTAGGGGTTCAGCGCCAGCTGCACCACCGGCACGTCGGCATCCGGGAAGAAGTGGCGCATCGGCATCCAGGCGCCGTGGTCCAGCGGGCGTTCGTCGTCCTGGCCGACAAACCCGGCACCGGGGACCGCTGCCGCCTCGACCAGGGCCTTGACCCGCCCGGCCAGCGCCGGCGAACCCGGGGCGTCGTAGCGCAGTGCGTACAGCTCGCGCGGGAAGCCGCCGAAATCGTGCCAGGCTTCCTGGCGCTCGCGGCTGGAGACAGCCAGCGTGCTGTAGATCCAGTGCGCCGAGATCACCAGCACCGCGCGCGGGCGCCGGGTGCGCAGTTGCCCGCCCAGCGCATCGAAGGCGGCGCCGGTGGGGCCGGGATCGATGGCGAGCATCGGGGAACCGTGGGAGATGTAGAGCGAGGGAAGCATGGCAGGACCACCTTCAAACTGTTTGTGTACCTGCAACCAGTTTGGCAAAGATCCGCGCTGGGCACGGGCGCCATTTGCGGACACGTCGTGCAAAAAAGTTGAACGGCCGGGCCCAGCGTGGCGTGGCGCACACAGCGCCTCGGTCACCGGCAACGCAGCCAGGGGCGATCGGCCTATGATGCAACCGTGAGCCCCCGGCGGTGTCGTCGGGCGGGGCTCCTGCAACGCCTTGATGCCACCGGCACGCCCCGCGCGCCATGCGTGGCCGGAGACTTCGGTGGTACCGCGCATCCCGCGCCGCCCCGGGCGGCACCCTCCCTTCCTGGCCCACTGGTGGCAACCGGGCGTCTACGGCAGCGTGCCCGCCGTCGCCCTGTGGATCCTGGCGCGCCTGCCGGCCGGCTTGCTGGCATCGCTGGCCGGCACGCCCGCTGCGGCAACCTGGCTGAACCATGCCGGCGACACCGTGTTCGTGACCGGCTGGGCCGCCAGTGCGCTGCTGCTGTGGCTCACGCGCCGCCGGCCGGCGCCCACCCATCCGGCCATGCCGGCTACGCCGCCCTCCCCGCCCTCCGGACCGTCGACCCGGCGCCATCCGGCCGCATGACCGGCGCCGCGCCGATTTAAGGCGGCAGCAGTCCGATCTGAAAGATTTCGCGCGACGCTCCCTCACAATCCTGCGCCGCTAGAATGCGCGGGAGATTGCCGCACGGCAGCGCGCTGCGGCACTGACTGCACAGAGATTGTCCATGTCCGCACGCCAGCGACACCGCCGGTTCCACCCCGCGCCTAGCCGCCGCTCGCGGCCCCTTTGGCGGGCGGCCCTGGCCGCCATGGGCGCGGCGGCGCTGCTGGCAGCCGGCGCGGCACATGCCCAGAGCGCGCCCGGACTGCGCCTGGCCGGGGCCAATGTGCAGCGGCACGCCAACGCGGTGCTGTCGCTGATGGCGTACTCGGTGGTGCCGGACCTTACCTCCAGCTCGCTGTCGATCAACAACACCAGCACCGACGATCCCGGCATCGTCATGTCGCAGCTGGGCGGCGGCTTCACCATCAGCAAGTCGTTCCCGCTCTACCTGGAAGGCGCCATCGCCTACAGCCGCTACGATCCCACCTTCATTGCCACCAATGGCGCCGAATCCCGCGCCATCCCGACCCGCTGGAACACCTTTTCCGGCACCATCGGCGTGGGCTGGGACTTTCCGCTGACGGCCAACAAGGAACTGGTGTTCCGGCCGATCTTCAACGCCTCGCTGGGCAATGTCTCCAGCGACCTGTCAATCGGCAAGTTCGCGGTCGAGCAGGTCACCGACCGCCAGCTCAACTTCCTCGACGGCGGCAGCCTGAATGCCTACGGGCTGGGCGGGTCGGTGATGCTGGACTGGGAGCACTACCGCGAGAACTACGAGATCGACGTGGAACTGCGCTACACCAATATCCACCTGCAGAGCTTCGGCGGCACGTCCAGCGCGGTCACGGGCACGGCCACGGCGCAGACCGCCAACCTGTGGGCGCGCTGGCGGGCCCCGACCGGGATGCATGCGTTCGACCGGCCGGTACGATACGTGCTTGAGCTATCACATTCGCACTATCTTGGCAGCCAGGCCGGCATCCTCGGCTTCAACTACCTGACCACGCTCGGCACCGGGCTGGAACTGGACACCAGCGCGCACGAGGTCTTTGTCACGCGGATCCGGGCAGTGTTGCGCTATGTGTTCGGCAACAACGTGTCGGGCGTCTCGCTGGGGCTGGCGGTCAGCTTCTGAGCCTGGCCTGGCCTTATTGGGTTGGCGCCGAACCAAACAGTGCGCGCGGACAACCCAACCTAGCTCGCCTCGTGCTCGTCCCGGTGGATATTGATCACATGCCGAGCCTCGAAGCACAGCGGCATGCCCGGGTTCATCTCCTCGGTGCAATACGGCTGGTTATCGAGCTCGCCGGTATAAAGGCTGCCCTCGCGCCCGGTAACGATCACCCACATCCGCTCCACGTGAACCTCTTCGCTGCCCGTCTCGTCCGCGACCAGGATGCGGAAGATCAGCTTGACCAGCTGGCCGGGTGCGAGTGCATCACGCTCCTCGCGCGGCGGCATCCAGAAGGTCTCGGGATGGGCGGCGGCGATGGGCTCGGCGTCGTCGAGCTCCCATCCGTCTTCGTCCAGGGTTGTCAATCGCATGTCCATTTTCAGCCTTCCGCAATCTCTCAGGTGCGGGCATGATCGCAGCAAATGCGCCGGTCGGCGAGAGCCTGGCCGGCGTGCGGGACTTTCAACAGGGAACATGTACCCATGACAAGCAAGAAGGAAGCAGCGGTGCGCTGCGGCTGGTGCGGCACGCTGGAGGACTATTGCCACTACCACGACACCGAGTGGGGCTTTCCGGTCGCCGACGACCGCCGGCTGTTCGAGAAGCTGTGCCTGGAAGGCTTCCAGTCCGGCCTGAGCTGGCTGACCATCCTGCGCAAGCGCGAGGCCTTCCGCAAGGCATTTGCCAATTTCGACATCGAAAAGGTGGCGCGCTTCGGCGAGCGCGATATTGCGCGCCTGCTCGGCGACGCCGGCATCGTGCGCCACCGCGGCAAGATCGAGGCGGCCATCAACAATGCGCAGCGGGCCCGCGAACTGCTGGAGACGGAATCATCGCTGGCCGCCTACTTCTGGCGCTTCGAGCCCGATCCGGCCAGCCGGCCCAAAGTGCTGACACCCGAGGTGCTGCGAACCATGGCGACCTCGCCGGAATCCACGGCGCTGTCAAAGGACCTGAAGAAGCGCGGCTGGCGCTTTGTCGGCCCCACCACCATGTACGCGCTGATGCAGGCGATGGGGCTGGTCAATGACCACCAGGAAGGCTGCACGACCCGTGCCGAGGTACTGGCTGCACGCAAGGTGTTCAAGGTGCCGCGCTAGCGTTGCGTGGACGTATACCCGGCGCGCCAGGTATACGCCGGCGCACCAGCGCCATGGCCCGCGTAAACGTCAGGCCAATGCGAACAGCGCAACGGTCCTGTCTATGTCTTTAATATTGTTTACGTATGTAAACATAGTAGTAGTAGGTAAACCAGGCATCAGGCCGTGGATAAGTCACCTTTCCCCTTTTGGCTCAGGGACTTGCAGCAAAGATAACCACTGCGGGATAACCCTGATTCGCCGGGATAGCGCGGCAGTCACGTATACGTCGGCAGTGCGGGCGTCTGAGTTATCCGTATACGTCCCACAAGGCGCCCCCAGGCGGGGCACAGCTTGTCCGGCCGGTTATCCCCAGCAACCGGCAAAGATGTCCACAGGCCGGGCTCAGGCAGCGCTGGCCTGGCTGCTCATGTATACGACGGGATCGACGTGCGTCATCACGTTGAGCACGTGATGGTTCTCCAGGGTGCGGCGCCGGGCTTCGACCGCGATCGCATGCCCCTGCGCCACCGTCAGCGCGGCATCGATCTCCAGGTGCACGTCAACCAGCACCTGGTCGCCCATCTTGCGGGTGCGCAGGTCGTGCAGGCCCAGCACGCCGGGCGTGCCCAGCATGGTCGCGCGGATCGCCGCGACGGTTTCCTCGTCGGCCGCGCGGTCCATCAGGTCGTTAAGCGCATCCCAGCCGAAACGCAGGCCCATGCGCGCAACCATCAGCCCGACCACGATGGCCGCCACCGGGTCGAGCATGTGGTAGCCCAGAAGGTTGCCGCCAATACCCAGCGCCACCACCAGCGACGAGGCCGCATCCGAGCGCGCATGCCAGGCATTGGCCACCAGCATGCCCGAGCGCACGCGCCGCGCCACCGCGAGCATGTAGCGGAACAGCAGTTCCTTGGACACCAGCGCGACCAGCGCCACCCACAAGGCCACTGGCTGCACCGGCTGCAGGCTGGCCGGGTGCTGCAATTTGTCCACCGCCGCCCACAGCATGCCTGCCCCCACCGCCAGCAGCAGCACGCCGAGTGCCAGCGACGCCGCGGTCTCGAAGCGCAGGTGGCCGTACTGGTGGTGGGCGTCCGGATCCTTGCGGCTCTGCCAGGCGGCCAGCAGCACCACGAAGTCGGACAGCAGGTCCGAGAGGGAATGCGCGGCGTCGGCGATCAGCGCCTGCGAGCCAGAGATGACACCGGCCACCGCCTGCGCGGCGGTCAGGCCGATATTGACGGCCACGCTGACCAGCGTGCTGCGCCGGCCAGCCCGGTGGCGCGCGTCGGCCTCGGCCGGGCTGGCGGCGGTGGCGTCGTCCGGAAGGCCGGCGGATGCCGGCCGCAGAGGGTTGTGTTCCGATTCCATCGGGTGACTATAGCCCAACATCCGCGATAGGCGGATCGGGCCACGGCGGCGCTGCCGTGCCGATTTCGTAACAGCGCTGGCGAAGTTCTGGTGTCGCCTTTACCGTTACACAGGACGGGAACACCCGGACACTGCAAGGAGGACCCAACGATGGCGATTCGGTCACTTGCCTCGCACAGCACATCCCAGCTGCGCCGCCTGGTCGGACAGATGCAGGCGGAAGTCGATGCATTAGAGAACCTTTCCACCCCTGACGCCGATGCGCAAAGCCGCCTTGGCTATGCCATCGGCCGCCTGCGCGACGGCATCGAGGCAGTCGAGGACGCGCTGCAGTCGCTGCGCGCGCTGCAACAGGTACGGCCCTCGGCGATGAAGGCCCGCCGGCCAACCCGGGTGGCCTAGCCTACCCGCGCCTGCACGCTGGCGCGACCCAGCTCCTTGTTGTCCCCATGGGCCGGCTTACGCCGCCGGGCAATAGCGCAGCGCCCGCGACATGGCCGCGCACGCCGCCGGCACCGGGCCGATGACGGGAATCGGAAAGCGCTGGCCCAGCGCCCGGGCGGCCTCGCCCAGCGGGCCGCCGCCGATGATCACGGCTTGCGCGCCGTCGGCTCGGATGCAGGTATCGACTGCGCCCGCCAGCAGGTCTTCCTGCTGCTGCGGCGCGCCGCCCAGCGCGCGCGGATCGCCCTCGGTGAAGCGCGTGCCCGTGAACAGCTCGTCCAACCCCTGCCGGCGCACGCTGGCGCTGATCGACGCCGCCAGCCGCGGCGTGGTGGTGGCGATGCCGAAGCGCCGCCGCCCGGCCGCGGCCGCGTGCATCGAGGCTTCGCCGATACCCACCACCGGCACTGACAGCTGCGCGCGCAGGGCCTCGATGCCGGGGTCGCCGAAGGCGCCGACGATCACGCCGTCGGCACCGCCGGCCAGGCGCAGCATGTCTGCATCACACATAGCCTCGGCGGCGACGGCAAGGTCGTCTTCATCGATGATCATCGGCGCCCCGCGCGAGACCGTCGCGCCGACCACGGCCGGCGGCGCGGCCATGGCCTGCGCGAACCAGGCGCGCGCGATCTCGACCATCATCTGCGTGGTGGCACTCGACGTATTCGGGTTGATCAGCAGGATGTGGCTCATGGATGTCTCTTGAGATTCAGGATTGCCAGCGCAGGGACATCGCCAGCGGGTGGCTCGATTTCCTGTTGGCTTGCATGGGATCGAACAAGGCCCCGGCGGGCGTAGGTTGGCGGCGGCAAAGGCGCGTACGCCTGTGCCGAGGAGTCAACGATAGCGTATGGCGGCTGCCAGCGCGAGATGACGGACAGCGCAGGCGGCAGAAACACAAAAGCCCCGGAAAGCGTTGGCTTTCCGGGGCTTTTGCGCGGGATATCTGGTGGACCGAAGGAGGATCGAACTCCCGACCTCTGCATTGCGAATGCAAAAATATCCATTGATGCATCAAGGCCTGTAGCCCAATGATGGCTTATTTGCCACAATACTGCCACAGTGAGCTAAAAGTACCAATGAGAAATGGCGAGCATTCGAAAGAGGGGCCAGTACCAATGGGAGGCACAGGTACGCCGGCGTGGCTATCCTGCCCAGAGCAAGACCTTCAGCACAAGAGCTGAGGCAGATGCTTGGGCGAGCGTGATCGAATCCGAGATGTCGCGCGGCGTATGGCTCAGTCGCAGTGAAGCAGAATCAACTACGCTCTATGAGGCGCTGACCCGGTACGAGGAAGAAATCTCTGCCGTAAAAAAGGGGGCCGGTCCTGAATCCTCAGTACTCAGGACCCTTAGGGAAGTCGAACTCGCTCGGCGTCCCATGGCGTCTATCCGCGGTGCCAACGTGGCGAGCCTCCGCGATGAATGGCTAAGAACCTACAGACCAGCGACGGTGCTCCGACGCTTGGCCCTGCTGTCTCACGTATTCAACATCGCCCGCAAGGAATGGGGCATGGAAAGTCTCTCGAACCCGGTTGAGCTAGTACGCAAGCCTCAACCCGACAACGCACGAACACGGCGAATTGCCGCAGGCTGCACGGTTGAAGCAGGAACTGGTGGGGACGACGCCGAGTCGAGTCGTGGCACGCAAGAAGGCGAACTTGAGCGGGTGGTGGCTGCCAGCGGTTCGGCATTGCTGCCATCTATTATCTGCGTGGCGGTCGAAACGGCCATGCGGCGAAGTGAAATCGTCGCCCTGCGCTGGGAGCATGTTGATTTGAAACGGCGTGTCGCGCACCTGCCAGCCACGAAGAACGGGAGCGCCCGGGATGTACCACTCTCCTCTCGTGCCGTTGCGGCGCTCCAAGCGCTGAAAGACGCCCAGGACAATGCAAGGGATGAATCAGGAGGCGGCGAAGGGGTCCCTACACCTGAAAGGGTATTTGAGATTCGCTGTGATGCCGTTACCAGGGCCTTTGAGCGAGCCGTAACTCGCGCCCGGAAGCGCTATATCGACGAATGCAACGCGGCCAAGCAGAGGCCAGATGGGAAGTTTCTATCCGACCTTCGCTTTCACGACTTGCGGCACGAAGCCACCTCGCGCCTAGCGTCGATTTTTCCCATGCACGAACTGACGAAGATCACCGGCCATAGAGACCCACGTATGCTAATGCGGTACTACCATCCTCACGTGGAAGACTTGGCGAAGCGGCTTGCCTAACGGTTGCCCGTTGGTCACATGCCGGAAGGCTCTACTAAAGCAGATTAGAATTGCGATTGACACTTCGTAATTCCAGTGTGCTGCCTTCGGCAGTCGCTTCACCGTCCTAATAGAGTGTTCTTGAAGGGATTTGCAAACAATGCTTTCTGAAGAAATTGAAAGGGCACAACGCCTCGTCCGGACAGACGCGTATCAGATGTCGATTGGCGAGATCGTGACCATGTACGAAGACGGCGAGATCATCATCGACCCGGAATTTCAGCGGCTTTTTCGATGGGACATTGGCCAGAAGTCGAAGCTAGTTGAATCCTTGCTGCTCGGCATACCGTTGCCTTCGATCTTCGTCTTTGAGAGGGCAGACGGTAGCTGGGAACTTATCGACGGCTTACAGCGAATCTCGACGATCCTCGAATTCATGGGCCGTCTGCGCGATCCCGGCGGTAACTTGCATTCACCTTCAATCCTCGAGGCGACGAAGTATCTACCGTCACTCCATAACGCAGTTTGGGAGGTATCTGAACGTATTTTGGATGTCCCCGCCGATGATCAGAGGTCCATCGATAAGACGCAGCAGCTCGCTATTCGCCGCGGGCGGCTAGGTGTCGAAATCCTGAAGCGGCCCAGCGACGACCAAACAAAGTTCGACCTTTTTCAGCGCCTTAATGCAGGAGGTTCACAGGCGAACGCCCAAGAGCTTAGAAACTGCATCATGTTGATGATTAACGGCGACTACTTCCGCGCCGTGAAAAATGCTGCTGAGCAGCCGTCCTTCCGGAGCGTGATCTCCGTCACCGAAGATCAGGCCGAAAGACAACGACATTTGGAGATGGCGGTGCGCTTCCTAGTGCATACGAAGGTGCCGTACGACGGTCGCCTCGATGTGGAAGAGTACATCGATGAAGGAATCGTAAGCTTGGCCCAAGAAGGCAATCAGGTCGGTGCCGCAGAGCTAATCAATCGAACCTTTCACCTGCTTGACGGGGTTGCGGGAAACAATGCTCTGCGCCGCGTAATCAATGGGGCAAACACTGGAAAGGTGGGTCTGGTTGGCTTGGAGGGCATTGCCGTCGGTGTGGCTAAGAACCTCGATGCAATCCTTGCACTCGGCCCGGACGCGGCAAACGATTTCGTAAGGGAGAAGATGCTGACGTTCTGGGCACAGCCCGAGACCGCGGGCTTCACTTCGCCAGGCCTACGGGGGACGATCCGAATCCAGCGAACCGTACCATTCGGTGAAGCCTGGTTTCGTCCATGAGCAAGCCTTACACCGAGGCCAATTTCTCGGCACAGATTACAGAGGACCGCAACTGGCGCATCAAGGAGATCTCTGACATCAAGGCAGCAATTCAGCGCGGCGACGATAGTTTGCGGAGAGTCCTGTTGCGAGCGCTGGTTGCCATCTGTTACGCGCATTGGGAGGGATATGTCAGGTTCTCTGGGAGGAAGTATCTTGAACACATTGCACTACGGCGCTTCCAGTACCGGGAGCTTGATAGGCAGTTTTTTCGAAACTATTTTCTTCCACGGCTGGCGGCCCTGTCCACATCAAAGACCAGTCTTACCGAGCGCTGTTCCCTTGTCGATGAGATCTTGAACGCATCTGACCGCCGTTTTAGCCAGGTAAACGACGATCTGATCAACACGAAGGCCAATCTAAACTTCGAAGTTTTCACCGATATTTGCCTCGTTTGCGGTGTGTCCGCGGAAGCATTCGCCGAAAAGGCGACCTTCATCGATGTAGTACTGTTGAAACGACGGAATTCCATCGCGCACGGCGAGGATACATTGATAGCAATTGATGATCTGGACACGATAGCTCAGGACACTATCGGACTGATGCGCGCGTTTGGCGATGCACTCGAGAATCGAGTCGTACTGCAGACCTATAAGGCTTTCTAGCCATGCGACTCGTGGCGCGTCGCGATCAGTTTTTCGTTGCTCCTCTGCTGTTGGTTTCGTCCGGAAGCTGGCTCTCGGCCGGAGACACGGCTACGAGCCTTCGCTTCTTGATGAAGCAACCGGTCTAGCCCCCTTTACACCAGTTGGCAGGGACGTGGCATCCGCTATGCCGTCGTGCCTCATTTGTCACGGGATCTGTCTCAGCTTGGGTTCCTTTGAGCGCCATCGGCGCGAATAGGAGAAGGTGAAGTTGGTAGCCGGCTTGCCGGTTAGCTAACTTCACCTATCTTGCCCGGCACGGAAGCGTGCTTTCTAGCTCACCTTCCCCTTGAAACGGGCATGCATTGCCTTTCTCAGATCTGACAAAGCGCAATTGGCCTCTAGCGGAGCCCAGTGTGGCAGCCTACAGGCCGCCACACTGGGCAAGGGGAAGGCACCGCCGAGATGCTCTCGCGTAAAGGCAAGGTAAAAGTAAGCAAGAAGAACGATCCAAACAAGGCTGAGGAAACGCTATGGGCTCCAGCCGGCCCATGTCGATTGGCTCGTTTCGACCCATTAGCCGTCCGGCCCAGCGTATGTAGATGGCGATTTGGGCCCCACAAGAGGACGCGCAAATTTTGTTCGGCCGTTGAACGCAGAGGTTTTTGCAGTTAGCTCATATTGGGGCGTCGCCGTTAGTAAGCTGGCGAATTGGCGTCTGGTAAGTTGAGCTTGGGTGATCTCGGTTCCACGGAGGCGGAAACTTCCATCTACCTTTTTAGGGCGCCTACTTGAGAGGTGTGCCTGGGGTTGCCCGGCGGCTAATGCACCTGATCGAAATGCTGAAGACCCAGGCTCCGTATATTCTCAATCCACTGATCCACCAGGGCCGGGTCATGGCCGCGATCAAGCGCTCCCTCGTGCATCAACTGAAATTCGAATCGCAGTGTGGTGGGAACGATACCCTGATCGTCGGTGTTGATGGTCACTGGCATGGCGATTTTGCGCAAGCCAAATGGATTGTGCTTGCCTAGGTCCGCCAGGCTTGGCGGATTCCACCGGTAGATGGGATGGTCGCTATGGGTTTCGATCTGGCCGATGTAGACGTTGGAGCTCGGATTGGCCTCGATGGACAGTCCTGCCTGCGCGTAGCGTTCGATGCGGTCGTCCTGCAATGCCAGCATGAACGTCATGTCAGCGTCATCGTCATGATCATGCATCTGGCTGTTTGCGTCGGCGCCGAGGGCGGCTTCAAGACGACGTTGTGCACGCGAAGCATGGCCGTGCCGCTGCGTTGTCAACCTCACCATGACCTCGCTCTCGCGCCGTTTCACAAGGGAGCTTCTCTCAGACCTTGCCCAATGGACATAGAGGCCCCCGGCGATGTCATTGCGCGGTGTGGCCAGTTCAGGTGAAATGATCGACCAATCAGGGACACCAACGTGCAATCTTGAATCGCCTACCAGCAGTTCATTGGGCTGGCTGAGTGCCTGATAGGCGCAATTCCGACGCAGTTCCCAAGCTTTGTAGAGCTCGGCGATCGGCGGGGCGAATGCCGTTTCCGGGCGCCAAGAGACGTGGGGAAGAAATCTGGCAATCCGTTGTTCCAGGCGGAGCAACACAGCGCGTGCTGATTGAAGTCTATGCTTATCAGCCAATTCCTTAGCGCGCTGCCACGCCCACACCAGATTGTCCACATGCTCGTCGAGCGGCACCAAGACGTCGCCATGACGATGAAGCCATTCCTTGGGAGGAATACCTAGCGCTAGGGCGTGCCCAAGTCTGTCACCCTGTTTCATCGCGCAGAACTGTACGGTCTCGTCAACATGCCGAAGGCCGGAAAGAGGATGCGCGTAGTCCTCGCCTGCGTGAACGCTCAAATGCAGCGCGGTTGGCGGGACCAGTCGATCTTGCCTTGGCGCTTTCCCCGGCTCCTGATGTCGAAGCCAACGCAGCATCGGTGCAAAGACGGTGATTGGCCAACCCGTCTCGTCTCCGGCAACATCAAGGCCACGAACGAAGTCCGCCGGCGCACGTTGATACGCCGGGTCTCCCGCCGCAGGGTCGAATGGGGGAGCGAGATTCCACACTGTCGTCGAACCCATCATGTCCTTCAGCGCGCGTGCTTCCTCCCAAAGCGCCTCCCGACGCTCATACCGAGATTTCGCACTGGTGCGATTCAAATGCAGGCAGAAGTGCCAGTTGTCCAGCGACTGAGCATCGATCCTGTTGCCGCTGGCCGCAGGCTTGCCCGTCCCTTGCAGGGCGTCAATGCGTTGGCTGGCGATCTGTGCAAATACCCTGGTGAAAGTTTCCTCGTATTCCCGTACGGAGATCTTAAGTTCGGCCTTGTCACCGGCAATGGCAAACAGGCGACGCACCGCCTCTCTCTGCGAAACATGTTTCCAGTTGGTGCCTTCCCGGGGCAGCGAGCGAAGGGCCGAAACGAAGTATCGCGTGACAAACCGTCGCAGGCCGCTGCCATCCATGATGAGCTCCCGGCGCAGCGCCATGATGTCCGCCAGGATCAGCAGCACGATCGCGCGCGTCACCACGGAGGACGTCTCGTTCCGATAGGTGCGCCATAGCAGGATAAAGAACCACATCCAGGCGTGTTGGGACTCCTCACGGCTGGCTGCGCCTGTCAGCTGCTTCGCCAGCCATTGGTCGCTGGCGACGATCTCTGTGATGACGAGGCCCTTGTCCTGCGTCTCCCAGTCCAGCTGCGGCCGAGCCATCACCGACTGCGCGTCGTCGGGAATGGCCTGCAGCAGCGCTTCTTCGTACGCGGGACGCTTCGGACCAGAACGCGCACTCGTAGCCTTCCAGTTCGTGATAAACGCCTTGCTCAAGCGTTGAATGCGGCGCAGGCGGGTCACCTGCTCCGGCTCGGCAGGTTCGGTAGGCTCTTCCTCGGGATCTGGGTTTTCTGGGCTCTCCGGATTCTGCGCCCGCGGCTTCAACGCGTCCGGCAACTGGCATCCATAAAGAACGAGGTGGGAAAGTACAAAGTCATCGCCAGTAATGCCGGTGAGGTGTGCATGATTCTCCGCAAAAGGCTGATCATCGAAAGCGGGACACACGAATAGCGTCGAGGCCTGCTCGACGCTATCCTTCAACATATCGACCGCATCATCTTTGGCGTGGGGAACAATCTCGGCAAGTTTCCAGGCCACCACAACGATCGGGTCGATTTCGGCGATCAACTCCGCATAGCGTTGTACGTGCTCGCTCCGAACATGGATCTGCGAACCGCGGTGCTCCATGAGTTCATCGAAGATGGTATCGAGCATCGGCATATCCGGTCGCTGAAGCCACCCCGAATGACACAGGCGCTGCGTGATTGCCTGGATCTCATTGAGGCGATGCCGCCTGCCGGTGCGCCGGTCGACATCATCCTGAATGGCCCGCTCCAGGGCGCGACTCAGGGAACCGGTCTTCAGACTCGTTTTCGTGCCAGATCGTGTCAGCGGAAGGAGATAGCGATGCAAGACATCCGCACTTGCAGCGCTCCCCAACAGCGCGGCAAGCACACGCTCAGGAACGGCTCGAAGCAACATCAGCGTACCTTCTTCGCCTGATCTACGAGTTCCGCGATCGCCCGATCGAGCGGCCTCAACATTGGATGGTTGGGGTAGTGCTCGGACATCTCCCGCCGAATCGATCGTCCATAGCGAGCCGGCGAGACATTCTGCGGCGCATTCTTTTTCAGCGCCTTGACAATGGAAGGTACGGTAATCCGGCTGCGATCTGCCGGGAGGCCCAGAACGCCCAACAGGTAGGTCCGACCGTCGGTCTTCTCGGGTGTGGAGGCAATGGCCTCGGCTTCGATCTGCTTTGCGGTATCTAGGGATACCGTGAACAGTCCCCGCAGCGGATGCTTTTCCAGCACCCACGTGGTGGAAATCACCGTTTCACCATGTACGGTTCCATTCTCGTCCTTGAGCAAGGGATGAATATTCTGCGTGTACAGATTGTTGCTTCTGAAATTGCCGTGTCGATTCAGAAGATTGACATTAGACAGTTCGAGCGGCAGATCAAATAGTGGCCCTTTCTCGAAGCTGGCGATCGCTGCCCAGAAGGCATGAAAGGCCGCGAGACCTGAAGCAACGACATCGTGAAGAGACTCCTTTCGCGGTTGTTCGTTGAGTTTCAGCGGGCGCGTAAATAGCGGCGCCTGATTGAGCGCCTTGTTCAAGGCGCAATAGACTAGCCATGGCGACAGTGCCAATCGGCGGACTTCAAATTTTTCCCGCCAATGGTTGATGGCCAGAAACAGAGACTCGATTGCTCGCATTCGATCTTCCTGATTGTCAACAAAATCGAAGTGCGCTTCATTCTCATACGGGAAATCGTCCTCGTTGCCCGCTTCCCCATCTTCCAAGGAGGATGTCTCAGAGTCATCGTCAACCGTGATATGGGCTGCTTTAGTTGCGGCAACGGCTACCGCGCTATGGAACGGCGCCGAGTTCAGGATGCGTTCAATGTCCTGTATCGTGACGTCCCTGACCAGACTGGTCACAACGAGTTCGAGAATCCGCCCGCTGCAGACCAATGTCGCTCGTTTGCTGGCGCTATAGAAATTGCGGTGCGTGATCAGGTCTACTATCACGCTTCCCAACGGAGCATTGAATCTTGCTTCGATGGCGCCGAAATTCTCGTCCCAGTGATCTGACACGACTGCGCGCCCGACCTCCGGTACAGCGAACGGCAGGACCGCCTCGTCTGCGAGGCCATCCACCCACGCATCGGGAAGACGCCCTTTCAGTCCAGGCTGCCAGTTCAGCGTCGCACGGGTCTCGATGGAGCGTAGATCGGGGTGACGGATCTGTTCGAGCGGGGCGAACAGTGGCGTGGCAAGCACGGAAGATGTGGGATGATCGCGCCAATGGCGAGCGGCCATCAGCACCAGGCAAACGGCCCCCGCGTTGGGTTCAAACCGAAAATGGTCAAGCAATACCGACTGCCAATGCTCCAGCGACAAATTGTTCGCCGCTTTGGCGGGCGACGGAAGAGTTCTTTCGCGGCGGTATGTCTGCGGAATCTCGCCACGACCACGGTAGACGATACGGCGCATCAGGTCTGTGACCGGATGCGGTGCGGTTTTGTTGTGAAACGCCCGAGCGACAGCGGGAATTTCGCTTCGCACGCGAGCCAGCAACTGGGACAAGGCGCGGACGGTCGGTACAGGAATCGGGAGCCGGCTGTTCTCATGATTGTTTACCGGACCCGCAAGCAAGGCTCTCAACCACGCCTCGAATTCGGGCAGCGATAGCCGTGGTTCGTTGCTTTTATCGCGGGGGGTCCCCAGCTTGATGGTCTCATCCTGCAGGAATGTGCCGACATCGGGCATCCGCAAGCGGCGATGCAAGGGCAGAATCTTGCGCAGGTATTCAACGGCAAGCGCGTCCGCGGTCACCTTGGTTTCGGCGACAAAGCCACGAATGTCCTTCGTTAGGCGACGAAACGCATCGCGCCAGGTCACGTCGTGATACAGGCGGAGATCGCCGCAGACGATAGGCAGTAAGGCCGGGCTTGCGAGATAGCGGCGTATTACCTCGAGATTCTCGAAGGCGCGATGCAGGGTGGTGTCGACGTCATCAATGGGCAGCACCAGCAGCCGCTTTCCCAGCAACGCGGCCGCCTTGGCGAAGAAATCATGGACTGCACTGACCAACTCCTGGTTTCCAATGAAGGAACGAAGGCGATCCAGTCCGACGCCTTCGCCCTGGGTTTCCTTCCCCGCTAGCGCCGTACCAAGTTTCTGGAGGCTGTCATACAAGGCTTGCCATCGGTCCGGGTTCTGGTTCCGCCCTTGCATGATGGCTTCGTCCCCCAGGACTGCGGCAACCACCACATTCAGGAACAGATCGTCGCCATCTTCCAGTTGCGACGGATCGATGGGTTTCAGGATATGCACCTCGTCAGCCAGGCCGGGGAAGCGCGCCCGCACATCTGGAGCGCGCAGATACTCCGGCAGGTTCACAATGACAGTAGTTTTCCCGGTCCCACGACTCCCATCCAGGAAGACGGTGGCATGTCCGCGTCCGTGCGAAAAGTGCTGGAGAGATTTGCTATCCACTGGCGGAGTACTCTCGACCCCAGGGGATTCCTGCGCCGACTCCTGCAAGAACTCGGCGAGTTGCGCATATATGCCCCTTGGCAGCAACTGGTCTACATACAGGTGACTCGCGCGTTCACCCTGTTGTAACGGAAAGTATATGGGCCCCTGCAGCAGATCCGATCCCGCTGGCATGATTCTCCCCTTACTGCGGAAATTGATAGAAATATTGACCTTCTTGACCGATCGGGCCCCGGCGCTTCTCTACGCTTCACACGCAGGTTGCCGGGGCCGAGGCTCCGGGCCCTATCAATCTGGCCGAACGCTTCGAATCGTCGATTGATGGCGTCTTTCAGTGATCTGGCGACTGCAGCAAACTTTTTGGTCGCGGCAGTTTATCTCAACATACGTAATACGGCGCGTTCCGCCGTTTGCTGATCCCTACTTTTCGGGGGGGGGCGTCGCCCATCGTGCCCCGCCCGGCGGACAGCCCGGACGCGCGTTCCCTGGGCGCTCCTTGAGCATCTCAGCCATCCCATGGCAGGCGCGAAGCCGATGGAGAGAGGCTAGAATCTTTGGTTGACGCTTCGGCACCTTGTGATTCGTGCTTGATTGCGTGTCTGTTCGTTTAGGCGTCAGGTTTGCCACTAGCAGCTTAAGGATTGCTGATGCGGCCGCAATCCAAAACGGCCACTTCACGATGTCTTTGCGAATGACCGAAAATGGCCAGAAGTGGGAGCCCAGATTTGCATATTTGATTGGCTAATTCTCAGCCATCCCCGCCCGCCGCAATTGATGCAGTGACCGACCCACACTTCCGGGGGTACGTGGTGGGCAGCTCAGCCCGATAGCATCGTCAGTCAACTGTCCCACGGGCGGATCAGCGGTCTAAGGACATGAAGCGCCGCCGACCTCTACGCCTTGAGCGCGTCGATTCGGCCATGGCGCCAACTTTGTCGAGGAGCGGGGGTGGGTGTTCAGGATCGAGACTATATGCATGAGCGGCGGGGCCGCTCCACGTCTGGTGGCACTTCCGGGGCCCGCAGCCCTCGACAGCGAAAGGCAGGGGACGAATGGCTCGTGGGCGGCACGCTCATCGGCGCCGCAGTCGTGCTGCTGTGTCTGCTCGCCGTACCGCTTTGGAAGCTTTTCGCCCCCAACGAGTGGCGTCAATCTGACAAGGCACAGACCATGCAGCCTGAAGCTTCACAATCCGAGCCCCTGGCTAATGCACTGCAGAACGTTCTGCCCAGCACTTCCGCGAAGAACGACCGTGTCCTTGACCTACTATCCGCTTCGAAACTAGTTCAGCCGTTTCCGGCTACAGGGTCAGTGGTGGCCTATCAGGAAATTGCAGGTCAGAAGCTGGCCGCGTTCACCGTTGATGCCACCGGCACTGGCGTGACCTTGCATGCGGTGAAGTTGGAGGAGTGGAACACGCGGCGTCCAGTGCTGATGACATTCGTCCCGGGAGGCTCCACGGCAAAGCTGGAAGTGCCGCTTGGGATCTACCGGATCAAGATTGCCAGCGGCGACACGTGGTACGGGATGGACGACCTGTTTGGCCCTAGCACGCGGGTGCAGACGGCGGAAAAGCCGCTGCAGTTCTACGCTGAGGGGAACACCATTACCGGGCACACCTTGCATCTGCAGACAGCAGCCGGCGGGAACAGATTTCCGACTGCTGAAGCGGCCCGGCGAGAGTTCTAGCGATTCGAGTGCCCCCAGTGCGATGGTTGGGTCAATTCCATGCCGACTACCCGCAGCAATTGCAATGCGTGGCCGAGATCAGGAGCCTTCCGACAGGCCCAGATAGCTCACCGGCATGACGTCATAGACGGAATTTCGCCCTGGTCGCGTTCGGGCGCTGCGTGGCAAGAATTTTAGCGGCTAAAAAATTGCGGCGGTGGCTGTTTGCCTCGCAGAGCAGGATTCCCGTTGAGCGCCCCTGGCGCGAATGAGGGAAAGTGAAGGAAGCCGGCCGGCTTGCCGGTTAGCTAACTTCACATATCCTGCCCTGAACCGCCCCGGTTTTCGTGGAGGCCCCTTGGCTTGAGTCAGGCCGACATGGCCTGCTGCTCAAGTTGGCAATAGTAGTTGGCCTCGTGCTCGGCCGGCGGCACATATCCCAGCGGTGCCATCAATCGATGATGGTTGAACCAGGACACCCATTCGAGCGTTGCCAGTTCCACGGACTCCTTGGTCTTCCAAGGTGCGCGGCGATGGATCAACTCAGCCTTGTATAGCCCGTCGATCGTCTCGGCCAGGGCATTGTCGTAGGAGTCGCCCTTGCTGCCCACCGAGGGCTCGATGCCG
>NZ_KB944471.1:173458-287536 GCF_000389805.1 Cupriavidus sp. GA3-3 | reverse complement strand
GGCGGCATGGCCTCGGCGCGCGCGCGCGCGGCGCTGGCGGCGCGGCTGCGTGCCGCGGGCATCCGCGACGAGCGCGTGCTGTCGGCCATTGCCACCGTGCCGCGCCACCTGTTCGTCGAGCCGGGACTGGCATCGCAGGCGTATGAGGACGCCGCGCTGCCGATCGGCCACCAGCAGACCATTTCCAAGCCGTCGGTGGTGGCGCGCATGATCGAGCTGCTGCGCGAGGGCCTGGCCGCCGACGCGCCGCTGGAGCGCGTGCTCGAGATCGGCACCGGCTGCGGCTACCAGGCCGCGGTGCTGAGCCAGGTCGCGCGCGAGGTCTTCTCGATCGAGCGCATCCGCCCGCTGCACGAGCAGGCCAAGGCCAACCTGCGGCCGCTGCGCGTGCCCAACCTGCGCCTGCACTACGGCGACGGCATGCTGGGGCTGCCCCAGGCGGCGCCGTTTTCGGCCATCATCCTGGCCGCGGCCGGCATGGAGGTGCCCGAGGCGCTGCTGGAGCAGCTGGCCATCGGTGGGCGCCTGATCGCCCCGGTGGCGGTGATGCCGCCGGCGGGCGTGCCAGGCCAGACCGTCACGCAGCAGCTGTTGCTGATCGAGCGGCGCAACCGCCATCGATTTCACAGAACCGCGCTTGAAGCCGTTTTCTTTGTGCCCTTAAAATCGGGCACCATCTGAGTCGAACTATGCACAACATCGTGAAATCGCAATATTTCGCACGCGCCGGACAACTTTTTGCGGCCTCGGCGCTGACGGCCCTGCTGGCCGCCTGCGCCAATTCGCCGATGCCGGCACCTGTGGTTGACCGTACCTCCACTTCCGGTACCACGGCCGCGACGCTGGAACCGGCACCCCCCGGATACTATCGGGTCAAGCGAGGCGATACCCTTTACCGAATCGCGCTGGAGAACGGCCAGTCGTATCGCGATGTGGCAACGTGGAACAACCTGACCAATGTGAACCAGATCGAGGTCGGCCAGCTGCTGCGCATCGTGCCGCCGGGTGCCGACGTCAACACTGCGCCCGGCGTGGCCACCATGCCGGTGGCGCCGGGCACGGTGCAGGCGCAGCCGATCGACCAGGCCCGCCCGGCCGCCACGCCGGTGCCGCCGGCTGCGGCCGCTTCGGCGCCTGCGGCAACGCCCGCCGCGCCCGCCGCGGCCGCGGCGCCGGTCGCCGATGGCTCGATGAAGCTGGCCTGGCCGGCAACCGGCCAGACGGTCGGGAAATTCGACGACAAGGGCAATAAAGGCATCGATATTGCGGGCAAGAAGGGCGATGCGGTGCTGGCCGCGGACGATGGTCGGGTGATTCACGTTGGCCCCTTGCGCGGCTACGGGAATCTTGTCATCATCAAACACAACGAGACATTTCTTACTGCTTACGGGCACAACGACAAGGTGCTCGTGGCTGAGCAATCCGCGGTCCGAAAAGGCCAGAAGATTGCGGAGATGGGCAACAGCGATACCGACCGGGTAAAGCTTCACTTCGAAGTCCGCAAGAACGGAAAACCGGTTGATCCGATGCGGTACCTGCCGCCACAGTGAGGGTTCATGCCACGCCAGAAAACTGTCTCCTCCGGAACCGTAAGCAGGGCTCGCCGTCCCAAGCAGCCGGAAGTGAAGGCTGGTGTGGCACATCCCGACGCGCGCGCCGATGCTGAAGGCTTCGAGCCTGATCTCGCCGCCGAACTGATTCCCGTGACCGACGAGCCCATCGCCACGTCCACTTCGGTGGGCCTGCGCGAGGCCGACCTGCTTGCCGACGACAGTGAGCGCATCGTGCGCGACGACGACGAGGACGAGTCGGAAGACGAGGAAGAAGAGAGCGCGGAAAATGGCACCGACAGTGCCGCCCCCGAGCATGATGATTTCCGCACCGTGCTGCATACCGAGCTGGCTGCGGACACCGTCCAGCACTACCTGAACCGCATCAGCATCAAGCCGCTGCTGTCGGCCCCGGAAGAGCTGCATTTCTCCACGCTGGCCAAGGACGGCGACTTTGCCGCGCGCCAGGTCATGATCGAGCGCAACCTGCGGCTGGTGGTCAGTATCGCCAAGGGCTACCTCAATCGCGGCGTGCCGCTGCTCGACCTGATCGAGGAAGGCAATCTCGGCCTGATGCACGCGATCGAGAAATTCGATCCGTCGCGCGGTTTCCGCTTCTCGACGTACGCGACCTGGTGGATCCGCCAGAGCATCGAGCGCGCCATCATGAACCAGGCGCGCACGGTCCGCCTGCCGGTCCACGTGATCCGAGAACTCAACCAGGTGCTGCGCGCCAAGCGCCATCTGGAGAAGGGCGGCACCGACGGGCGCGACGCCAGCCTTGAAGACATCGCCCACCTGCTGGGCAAGACGCCGGACGAAGTGCAGGACGTCCTGGCACTCAACGAACATACCACCTCGCTCGATACGCCGTTCGATCTCGATCCCGGCTCGAGCCTCCTGGATTTCCTCTCCGACGAGCACAACGCCGCCCCCGACCAGGAGGTGGCGCACCGCGAGCTGGAAGGGCTGATGAAGCTCTGGCTGGCGCGCCTGTCGGAAAAGCATCGCTATGTGGTGGAGCGCCGCTTCGGCCTCAACCATATCGAGCCCGCCACGCTGGAAGAGCTGGCCGAGGAAATGGGCCTCACGCGCGAGCGCGTGCGCCAGATCCAGCAGGAGGCGCTGGTCAAGCTCAAGCGGCATTTCGCTTCGCAAGGTGTCAGGAAGGACGCTGTTCTATGACCCCTGTGCTGGTATTCGACATCGAGACCATTCCCGATGTTGCCGGCCTGCGCCGTTTGCATGACCATCCCGATGCGATGAGCGACGCCGAAGTCGCCGAGCATGCGTTTGCCGCCCGCCGCGAAAAGACCGGCAGCGATTTTCTCCCGCACTACCTGCAGCGCATCGCGGCGATTTCCTGCGTGCTGCGCCGCACGCACCGCGACGGCTCGGCGGTGTTCCACGTCGGCTCGCTCGGCACGCCGGAAGACGGCGAGGCCACGCTGATCCAGAAGTTCTATGAACTGATCGCGCGCTACAGCCCGCAACTGGTTTCATGGAACGGCGGCGGCTTCGACCTGCCGGTGCTGCATTATCGCGGCCTGGTCAACGGCGTCACCGCGCCGCGCTACTGGGAGATGGGCGAGGGCCGCGACGACGACAGCCGCGACTTCAAGTGGAACAACTACATCAGCCGCTACCACATGCGGCACTTGGACCTGATGGACCTGCTGGCGATGTACCAGCCCCGCGCCAGCGCGCCGCTGGATGACCTGGCCAAGCTGTGCGGCTTCCCGGGCAAGCTGGGGATGGACGGCAGCAAGGTCTGGCAGGCGTTCCAGGCCGGCCAGCTCGATGAGATCCGCGCCTATTGCGAGACCGACGTCGTCAACACCTACCTGATGTACTGCCGCTTCCAGCTGATGCGCGGCGGCATGTCGCCGCGCGAGTTCGACATCGAGATGGAGTTCGTCCAGGAGTCATTGGCCGAACTGCCCGGCGAGCAGTGGATGGAATACCTGCAGGCATTCCGGCTGCAGCGTCTCACGCCCGATGCCGAAGACCTCGACTGAGCACGGCGGCGACGCGCCGCCGACACGAATTCACAAATCCAGCGACAGCAGGATCGGCTGGTGGTCCGAGCTGGCCGTATCGGCATCGACCTCGCAGCGCCGGATCCGCCCGGCGAGATTCTCGGTCACGAACATGAAATCGCAGGCGAACGGCGGCTCCGGCCATTGCTCCTTGTCGTACAGGGCGCAGGTCGGCGCATGCGGCTGGCCTGGGTGTGTGTGCAGCCAGGCATCGCGCCAGGGCGGCGTGGCATCGTCAAAGGGCTCGAGCACACGGCGGTAGGCGATATCGTCAGGCTTGCTATTGAAGTCGCCGCACAGGACGGCCTCGGCCGGGCGCGGCTCCGGCGTGAACGGGCCCGGCCATTTCTCGCTGCGGCCGGGGCGGCGCGCATGGTCGCAGGCTTCGGCGTGCCAGGTGCGCAAGGCTTCGGCCTGGGCGGCGCGCTGGTGTGATGAGTAATACTCCAGGTGCGTGCAGATCACGCGCAGCCGCCGGGTGCTGACTTCGACCGAGGCTTCCAGCGCCACGCGCGGCATCGAGGCCACCTGCGGGTCCGCCGGCCAGGGCAGGGCGTGGCGGAAGACTTCGCGCACCGGCAGGCGCGTGGCGATGAGGTTGCCGAACTGCTTGCGTCCTCCGGTGGCGGTGCGCCGGTCGACACCAGGCGCGTAGAGCAGGTGGTAGCCGGGCAGCAGGGCAGTCAGCTCCGTCACCTGGTCTTCCCCCGGGCTGCCACGCAGTTCACCGAAGCCGCGCGTGACCTCCTGCAGGCAGATGACGTCGGCATCGGCAATGCCGCGCAAGGTGTCGACCTGCCGGCCCAGGTCGACATGCCCGTCGGCGCCGCGACCCCATTGGATATTCCAGGAAATCAGTTCCATTTGCCGTCTCCGTCACGTCGCCGGGAAGCAGCCGCCGATGCCGGCCTGGTCTGGCATACAATCCCGCTTTCACAAAACAATACGTCAGGTTTCGTCTGGTGTCCCAAGCCGTGTCCTCCCCACAAGAAACGCCGGCAGCCCCGGCCGCTGTTGCCGATCAAGGTGCTGCTCCCGTCGCAAAAGAGTCCCGTGTCCGCGCCGACGCTGGCGCCCCCGCGGCCGATCCCGCGGTGTCGATCGACAGCCTCGACATGGAGGCCCGCGGCGTTGGCCGCCTGCTGAATGAGGACGGCACGCCCGGCAAGGTGATCTTCGTCGAAGGCGCGCTGCCCGGCGAGACCGTCAGCTACCGCAGCTTTCGCCGCAAGCCCAGCTACGAGCAGGCCCACCTGGTCGAGGTCCGGCAGGAATCGGTGATGCGCGTGAAGCCCGGCTGCCAGCATTTCGGGGTCTGCGGCGGGTGCTCGATGCAGCATCTCGATTCGCGTGCCCAGCTGGCGATCAAGCAGCGCGTGCTGGAAGACAACCTGTGGCACCTGTCCAAGGTGAAGCCCGACGTGGTGTTCCGTCCCATCGCCGGGCCGGACTGGGGCTATCGCTACCGCGCGCGGCTGACTGTGCGCCATGTGGCCAAGAAGGGTGGGGTGCTGGTCGGCTTCCATGAGCGCAAGAGCAGCTATGTGGCCGACATGACCCGTTGCGAGATCCTGCCGCCGCACGTGTCGGCCATGCTGGTGCCGCTGCGCGAGCTGGTCGGCGGCCTGTCGATCCGCGACCGCATGCCGCAGATCGAGCTGGCCGTGGGGCAGGAAGTCACCGCGCTGGTGCTGCGCATCCTGGAGCCGCTGACCGATGCCGACAAGGACCTGCTGCGCGCCTTCGCCGACCAGCACAAGGTGCAGTTCTGGCTGCAGCCCAAGGGTCCGGATACGGTCTACCCGTTCTACCCGGCCGATGCCGAGCTGGCCTATACGCTGCCGGAATTCGGCATCCGCATGCCGTTCAAGCCGACCGATTTCACCCAGGTGAATCACCAGATCAACCGTGTGCTGATCGGCCGCGCGCTGCGCTTGCTGGACGCGCAGCCGCAGGACCGCCTGCTCGACCTGTTCTGCGGCATCGGCAACTTCACGCTGCCGCTGGCCACGCAGGGCAAGTCGGTGATGGGCATCGAAGGCAGCGAGGCGCTGACCACGCGTGCGCTGGCCAACGCCGAATACAACGGGCTGGCGGCCAGGACCGAGTTTGCATGCCGCAACCTGTTCGAGGTCACGGCCGAGGACATTGCCGCGCTGGGCCGCTTTGACCGCTGGCTGGTCGATCCGCCGCGCGAAGGCGCGCTGGCCGTGTGCAAGGCGCTGGGCGAACTGGCGCAGCAGGGCAGCAACGTGCTGCCGCAGCGCATCGTCTACGTCTCGTGCAGCCCAGCCACGCTGGCGCGCGACGCCGGCCTGCTGGTGCACGGGGCGGGCTACCGGCTCGCCGGCGCGGGCGTGGTCAACATGTTCCCGCACACCTCGCACGTGGAGTCGATCGCGGTGTTCGAGCGCGGCTGATCGCGCAAGTCGCACCAAAGAAAAACCGGCCATCAGGCCGGTTTTTTCATGCTGCAGGGGAGGTTGCCGTCACTCGCGGCTGCCGCCGAAGATGCCCAGCAGCGCCAGCAGGTTGACGAAGACATTGTACACGTCCAGGTAGATTGCCAGCGTGGCGGTGATGTAGTTGGTCTCGCCGCCGTTTACCACGCGCTGCACATCGAACAGGATGTACGCCGAGAAGATACCGATGGCGATCACCGACACCGTGATCATCAGCGAGGGCAGCTGCAGCCAGATATTGGCGACGCTGGCCAGGATCAGCAGGATCACGCCGACGAACAGGAACTTGCCCAGGCCGGAGAAATCACGCTTGCTGACCGTGGCGATGGTCGCCATTGCGCCGAATACCGCCGCCGTGCCGCCAAAGGCATACATGATCAGCGCCGGCCCGTTGGAGAACTGCAGCGTCACGCCGATCAGCCGCGACAGCATTAGCCCCATGAAGAACGTGAAGGCCAGCAGCAGGACCACGCCCATGCTGCTGTTCTTGGTCTTCTCGATACCGTAGAAGAACCCGAACGCAATGCCCAGGAACAGGATCAGCGACAGGAACGGGTTGCCCGCCATGAAGCTGAAGCCGGTGGCCACGCCGATCCACGCGCCGAGCACGGTGGGGATCATCGAGAGGGCCAGCAGCCAGTAAGTGTTGCGCAAGACCCGGTTGCGAACGACGACGTCAGTGACGGTCGACGCACTGTTGCCGAAACCGTAGGTGTTCAGCTTGTTATCCATGGTGACTCCTGTCTCAAAACGGTGAGGCGCCGGGCTGCGAGGCTTCGGATGCGAAGATTCGTATGGAACCCGGACGGAACCATCGTCAATGTGGCACCTGGGAGGCTAAATTGCAAGGGCGAGGTAACCCATGAGTCACCTATTGCATGCTTTGCGCCGTTCGGTGCCGCTCACATTGGATGTTAGCCGGGGCGGCGTGTTCCTGGCATGACAAGCTTGTAATGCGCTCATTGGCGCACTTTGCGCCCGGTTGTGCGGCAAGGGCGGCCCGACACACGCCAGAGCAGGGAAGACCCTCGAAAGGGTCATAGTCTTCGTGCTAGAATCGCACGTTTAATCCATTTGTAACCCCTTCATTTTTCGGAGTTTTTCATGGCGATCGAACGCACCCTGTCGATTATCAAGCCGGATGCCGTGGCCAAGAATGTCATTGGCCAGATCTACGCCCGTTTCGAGGCCGCCGGCCTGAAGATCGTTGCTGCCAAGATGGTGCACCTGTCGCGCGGCGAAGCCGAGCAGTTCTACGCTGTCCACAAGGAGCGTCCGTTCTTCAAGGACCTGGTGGATTTCATGGTTTCCGGCCCGGTCATGATCCAGGCCCTGGAAGGCGAGAACGCCATCGCCAAGAACCGTGACCTGATGGGCGCCACCGACCCGAAGAAGGCCGAGAAGGGCACCATCCGCGCCGATTTCGCCGACAGCATCGACGCCAACGCCGTGCACGGCTCGGACGCCGCTGAAACGGCTGCCGTGGAAGTGTCGTTCTTCTTCCCGGGCATGAACGTCTACAGCCGCTGATTGTCCGGCGCTGCTGCCAGGACTAGACTGACACCGAAGCTGAGTTTGCCGTCATGAACGCTCTCGTCAACCTGCTCGACCTCGACGCGGACGCGCTCACCGCTTATTGCGGCGAGCTCGGCGAGAAGCCGTTCCGTGCGCGGCAACTGCAACGCTGGATCCACCACTACGGTGCCAGCCGCTTCGACGCCATGTCGGATCTCGCCAAGTCGCTGCGCGAAAAGCTCGCGACGCGGGCCGAGATCCGCGCGCCTGCCGCCATTACCGACCACCTGTCGGCCGACGGCACGCGCAAGTGGCTGCTCGACGTGGGCCAGGGCAACGCGGTGGAAACGGTCTACATCCCCGAGGAAACGCGCGGCACGCTGTGCGTTTCCTCGCAGGCAGGGTGCGCCGTCAACTGCCGCTTCTGTTCCACCGGCAAGCAAGGCTTCTCGCGCAACCTCAGCACCGGTGAAATCATCGGCCAGCTGTGGATGGCGGAGTTCGCCATGCGCGAACAACTGGGCCGCGGCCCCAAGGACGACCGCGTCATCTCCAACGTGGTGATGATGGGCATGGGCGAGCCGCTGCTGAACTACGATGCTGTCGTGCCGGCCATGCGCCTGATGCTCGACGACAACGCCTACGGCCTGTCGCGCCGCCGCGTGACGCTGTCCACCTCCGGCGTGGTGCCGATGATGGACCGGCTGTCCAAGGATCTCCCGGTGGCTCTCGCCGTGTCGCTGCACGCGTCCAATGACGCCTTGCGCGACGTGCTGGTGCCGCTGAACAAGAAGTACCCGCTGGCCGAGCTGATGGCGGCATGCCGCCGCTACCTGGAATTCGCGCCGCGCGATTTCATTACTTTCGAATACTGCATGCTGGACGGCGTCAACGACGGCGTCGAGCATGCGCGGGAACTGCTGAAGCTTGTGGCCGACGTGCCGTGCAAGTTCAACCTGATCCCGTTCAATCCCTTCCCCGAATCGGGCCTGAAACGCTCCAACAACGATCAGATCCGGCGCTTTGCGCAGGTGCTGATGGACGCAGGGATCGTGACCACCATCCGCAAGACCCGCGGCGACGATATCGACGCCGCCTGCGGCCAGCTTGCCGGTGAGGTGAAGGACCGCACGCGCCTGGCCGAGCGCGGCAAGTTCGGCAAGATCACGCCACTGGTGCCGGTCGCTGCTTCCGGCCAGCCTCGGGAGGTTCGCCCTGCATGATCCGTCTGATCGCTGCGGCCCTGCTGGGGCTGCTGATGTTGTCCGGCTGCCAGCTGCCGCATGCGCCGGCGCAGGATCCCCAGACCGCTTCCGACCAGACCGATGCAAGGCGCCGTGCCGGCATCCGGCTGCAGCTCGCCACCAACTATCTGGAGGCCGGCCAGAACGCGGTCGCCCTTGACGAGATCAAGCAGGCCATTGCCATCGATCCGGCGCTTGCCGATGCCTACCATGTGCGCGCGCTGATCTACATGAACATGAATGAGCGCACGCTGGCCGACGACAGCTTCCGCACGGCGGTGTCGATGCGTGCCAACGACGGCGACCTGCTCAACAACTACGGCTGGTTCCTGTGCCAGGAAGGGCGCTACGGCGAGGCCGTGCCGATGCTGCAGCGCGCGATGGCGGCGCCGTCAGCAGGCGGCCCCGCCAAGCCGCTGATCAGCCTGGGCGCGTGCGAACTGCGCCAGGGCCACAGCGCCGAAGCGGAAAAGAACCTGAAGGCCGCGCTCGGCTACGACCGCAACAACCCGGTGGCCAACACCAACCTCGCGCTGGTCTTCTACCGGCGCGGCGACTTCGCGCAGGCCCGGCAATATATCCAGCGCGTCAACAACAGCCAATATGTCAATGCGCAATCCCTCTGGCTGGGAGCGCGCATTGCCCACCGTCAGGGCGACAGCCGCACGCAGGATGCGCTTGGGGCGCAACTGCGCAGCCGCTTCCCCGACTCGCGTGAGTTGACCGCCTACGAACAAGGAGCATGGGATGAGTGAGCACGACCGCGCCGCAGGCCAGGCCGTACCGACGCAACAAGTCGGCGGGGGCGCGCACGAAGGAGAACGCGAAGCTGCCGCACGCGAGATCGGCGCAGCGCTGGCGCGCGAGCGCGAGGCGCAGCGCATGTCGGTGGAAGACGTCAGCGCGCGCCTGAAGGTGGCTGCAGGCAAGCTGCGCGCGATCGAGGCCGGCAACCTGCAGGCACTGCCCGACGTGACCTTCGCCAAGGGCGTGATGCGTGCCTATGCGCGCATGCTGCACGTCGACATCGACCCGCTGCTGGCACGCTTCCAGCCGCGCCCGGTGGCGCAGGTGGCGGAAATTGCCCGGCAGCGCGAAGGTGGCATCAATGCGGCCTTCGACGACCGCAACCGCTTCCGCTCGGGCGGCAACGGCGGCCGCTGGGTCTGGCTGGCGCTGGTGGCCGTGCTGGTGGCCGCGGGCGGCTGGTTCGGGCTTGACCATATCCGCGCATGGATCGATGCGCGCAGCAGCGCTGCCGAGACCGTAACGGCTGAAGCGCCTGCCGTGATCCAGAGCACGGAAGCCGGCACCGTGACGGCGGTGCTGCCGCCGGTCATGGCCGCCAGCGATTCGCCGGCGCCGTCTGCCGAAACCGCTCCGGCCAGTGCCGCCGCGGCCCCCGTGGCCGCGCTGGCGCCCGCAGCCGCTTCCGCGCCTGCAGCTGCCGCGGCACCGGCTGCGCCAGCAGGAGAGGGCGAACTGCAGATCCGCTTTGCCGCCGATACCTGGTATGAGATCCGGGACAATAGCGGCAAGATCGTCATGGGCGGTACCGCCAAGGCTGGCCAGACCGTGGCCGGTGGCGGCACGGCCCCGTACAAGGTGGTGATCGGCAACGTCAAGGGCGTCGAGTCGCTGACGCGCAATGGCACGCCGGTCGACCTGAAGGCAGCCAACCGCAACAACGTGGCGCGCCTGACGCTGCCCTGACGCGGGCGCGAGGTGCGTCTTTGCAAGGTGGTAACGCTATGAACCAACAGCTCTGTCTCCCGGTCCTGCCCGGTCCGCTGCCGCGCCGCCAGACGCGCCAGGCGCGCGTTGCGTGGGGCGACAATGTGGTGACCATTGGCGGCGGTGCGCCGGTGCGCGTGCAGTCGATGACCAACACGGATACGGTCGACGCCATCGGCACGGCCATCCAGGTCAAGGAACTGGCGCGTGCGGGCTCGGAGATCGTGCGCATCACGGTGAACACGCCCGAGGCCGCCGCCGCGGTGCCGTCGATCCGCGAGCAGCTCGACCGCATGGGCGTGGACGTGCCGCTGGTGGGCGACTTCCACTACAACGGCCACAAGCTGCTGCAGGACTATCCGGCCTGTGCCGAGGCGCTGTCCAAGTACCGGATCAACCCCGGCAATGTCGGCCAGGGCGCCAAGCGCGACACGCAGTTCGCGCAGATGATCGAGATGGCGTGCCGCTACCACAAGCCGGTGCGCATCGGCGTGAACTGGGGCAGCCTGGACCAGGACCTGCTGGCACGGATCATGGACGAGAACGCCGGGCGCGCCGAGCCGTGGCCGGCGCAGAGCGTGATGATCGAGGCGCTGATCACCTCGGCCATCGACTCGGCCAAGAAGGCCGAGGAAATCGGCCTGCCGGGCGACCAGATCATCCTGTCGTGCAAGGTGTCGCAGGTGCAGGAACTGGTCGCGGTGTACCGCGAGCTGGCA
The DNA here is from genome assembly GCF_000389805.1 of Cupriavidus sp. GA3-3. Classification (NCBI taxonomy): domain Bacteria; kingdom Pseudomonadati; phylum Pseudomonadota; class Betaproteobacteria; order Burkholderiales; family Burkholderiaceae; genus Cupriavidus; species Cupriavidus sp. GA3-3. The sequence continues at coordinate 276,273 of NZ_KB944471.1, read as the reverse complement.
CGCCGCTGCGACTACGCGCTGCACCTCGGGCTGACCGAGGCCGGGATGGGCAGCAAGGGCATCGTGGCGTCGACCGCGGCGCTGTCGGTGCTGCTGCAGGAAGGCATCGGCGACACCATCCGCATCTCGCTGACGCCTGAACCCGGCGCGCCGCGCGAGAAAGAGGTGTACGTGGGGCAGGAGATCCTGCAGACCATGGGCATGCGCAACTTCACCCCGATGGTGATTGCGTGCCCGGGCTGTGGCCGCACCACCAGCACCGTTTTCCAGGAGCTGGCGGCAAGCATCCAGGCCTATCTGCGCGAGCAGATGCCGCAATGGAAGACCGCCTACCCGGGCGTCGAGGAAATGGATGTGGCCGTGATGGGCTGCATCGTCAATGGCCCGGGCGAGAGCAAGCACGCCAACATCGGCATCTCGCTGCCGGGCTCGGGTGAATCGCCGGCGGCGCCGGTGTTCGTCGACGGCGTCAAGGTGAAGACGCTGCGCGGCGAGCGCATTGCAGAAGAATTCCAGGCGATCGTAGATGAATACGTTCGCACACATTACGGCCCGGGCGCTGCGCGGGCCGACAAAGAAGTGGCAGCCTGAGCCGGACCGGCCGGGTGCCAGCAGCCTGACAAGAACAGAATGACGCAATCCGAGAACGTTGCCGCCGCAGGCGGTGCCAAGACCGAACCGAAGGTGCGCCCCGCCAAGGCCCTGCAGGGCGTGAAGGGCATGAACGACATGCTGCCGGCGGACGCGCCGCTGTGGGAGCATTTCGAGAATGCCGCACGCGCCATGCTGCGTGCCTACGGCTACCAGCAGATCCGCACGCCGATCGTCGAGCATACGCAGCTGTTCGTGCGCGGCATCGGCGAGGTCACTGACATCGTCGAGAAGGAGATGTACTCCTTCACCGATTCGCTCAACGGCGAGCAGCTGACGCTGCGCCCCGAAGGCACCGCCGCGGCCGTGCGCGCCACCATCGAGCACAATCTGCTGTACGACGGCCCCAAGCGCCTGTGGTACACCGGCCCGATGTTCCGCCACGAGCGTCCGCAGCGCGGCCGCTACCGCCAGTTCCACCAGCTCGGCGCCGAGGCGCTGGGCTTTGCCGGCCCGGACGTGGATGCCGAAATCATCCTGATGTGCCAGCGCCTGTGGGACGACCTGGGCCTGGTTGGCGTGCGCCTGGAGCTCAATTCGCTGGGGCAGGCCCATGAACGCGCCGCGCACCGCGAACAGCTGATCAAGTACCTGGAAGGCTTCCAGGACATCCTGGACGACGACAGCAAGCGCCGCCTGTACACCAATCCGCTGCGCGTGCTGGACACCAAGAACCCGGCGCTGCAGGAGATGGCGGCGAACGCGCCCAAGCTGATCGATTTCCTGGGCGAGGAGTCGCTGGCGCACTTCGAGGGCGTGCAGCGCCTGCTCAAGGCCAACAACATCCCGTTCAAGATCAATCCGCGCCTGGTGCGTGGCCTGGACTACTACAACCTGACGGTGTTCGAGTGGATCACCGACAAGCTGGGTGCGCAGGGCACCATCGCCGGCGGCGGGCGCTATGACCCGCTGATCGCGCAGATGGGCGGCAAGCCGGCGCCGGCCTGCGGCTGGGCCATGGGCATCGAGCGCATCATCGAGCTGATCCGCGAAGAGGGCGTGGTGCCCGACGCGGCGGGCTGCGACGTCTACCTGGTGCACCAGGGCGAAGCCGCCGCGCAGCAGGCGATGATCGCCGCGGAACGGCTGCGCGACGCAGGCCTGGACGTGGTGCTGCACGCCAGCCCCGACGGCAAGGGCGGCAGCTTCAAGTCGCAGATGAAGCGCGCCGACACAAGCGGCGCGGCCTATGCCGTTATCATTGGCGACGACGAAGTGGCTGCCGGCGTGGTCCAGGTCAAGGAACTTCGCCAGCGCGAGCAGGCCGAAGGCGGTGGACAACAGGCCACCGTGCCGGCCGAGGGACTGGTCGATTACCTGATCGACGCCATGGTCGGCGCCAGCGAATAAATCGCGCACCGGCCACCCGGAAAACCCAGTACACGAGTACCTAACTCAACGCAGGTGATTGCCTCGACATGGCTTACGATCTAGAAGAACAGGAACAGCTTGAGAATCTGAAGGCCTGGTGGCGCCAGTACGGCAATGCGCTGACCTGGGTGCTGATCGTCGCGCTGCTGGCGTTCGCCGGCTGGAACGGCTGGAAGTACTGGGAACGCAAGCAGGCCGGCGAGGCCGCGGTGCTGTACGAGCAGGTGCTCAAGGCCGCCGAGGCGCGCGACATCGAGCGCATCAAGCGCGCCGCGACCGACCTGGAAGACAAGTACGGCCGCACCGCCTATGGCCAGATGAGCGCGCTGGTCGCGGGCCGCGTGCTGTACGATGCGGGCGACCTCGCCGCGGCCAAGAGCCAGCTGCAATGGGCCATCGACCATGGCGACCAGGAGTATTCGCACCTGGCGCGCGTGCGCCTGGCCGGCGTGCTGCTCGACGAGAAGGCCTACGACAAGGGCCTGGCGCTGCTCAAGGATGAACCGCCGGCAGCGTTCGTGGCGCTGTATGCCGACCGCCGCGGCGACCTGCTCGCCGCGCAGGACAAGCGCGACGATGCGCGCACGGCCTATCGCAAGGCGCTGGACAAGCTGGGCCAGGAAGAGCCGGCGATGCGCCAGATCATCCAGTTCAAGCTTGATGCGCTGGGCACGGCCTGATCCGGCCGCTCCCGAACGCATGCAAACACCGCATATCCAGCGGATCGTATAAACAGGACCGTAACCCTATGACGTCAGTGCTTTCCCGTGCCGTACATCGCCAGCCTGCCCGCGCCATGACCCGTGCGCTGGTGGCGGTTGCCTGCCTGGCCACACTGGGCGGCTGCTCGCTGTTCAGCAAGGAAAACAAGCACCCGCCCGCCGAGCTCAAGCCGGTCTCGGGCACGCTGTCGGTGCGCCAGGCCTGGAAGGCCGACGTGGGCAAGAGCGGCCCCTATTCGATGCAGCCGGCCGCGGCGGGCAACAACGTCTACGTGTCGTCCAATAACGGCAACGTGATGGCGCTGGAAGGCGCCAGCGGGCGCGTGCTGTGGAAGTCCAAGGCCGACCTGGACCTGACCTCGGGTCCGGGCAGTGATGGCTCGGTGACGGCGGTCGCCGGCGAGAAGGGCGCCATCTATGCCTTTGACGCCAGCGGCAAGCAGATCTGGAAGAAGCAGGTCAACGGCGAGGTGCTGTCGGCGCCGCTGGTCGGCAATGGCCTGGTGGTGGTGCGCACCACCGACACGCGCGTATTCGGCCTGGACGCCGAGACCGGCGAGCGCCGCTGGATCTACCAGCGTTCGCAGACGCCGCTGAACCTGCGCGCGGCGATGGGGATGGTGTTTGCCGGCGACGGCATCGTGATGGGCTTCCCCGGCGGCAAGCTGGGCGTGCTGACGCCGGGCAACGGCGTGCTGCGCTGGGAGAGTGCGGTCTCGTACCCGAAGGGCGTGTCGGAGATCGAGCGCCTGAACGACGTCACCGGCCTGCCGATGGTGAGCGGGCGCCAGGTCTGCGCCACCACCTTCCAGGGCCGGGTGGCCTGCCTGGAACTGGCCAGCGGGCAGCCGCAGTGGGGCAAGGATTTCTCGTCGCCGAGCGGCCCGGCGCAGGATGACAATGCAATTTACGCCAGCGACGAGCAGTCGGTCGTGCATGCGTTCGACCGCCAGAACGGCAACGAGCGCTGGAAGAACAACGACCTGCGCAATCGCCGCCTGGGCGCGCCGCTGGCCCTGGGCCGCTCGGTGGTAATGGGCGACTTTGAAGGTTATGTACACTTCCTGTCGCGCGAAGACGGCCAGGTCATCGCACGCATGAAGACCGATGGCAGTGCCATCACCGCCGCGCCCGTGGTGGCGGGGCAGACCCTGGTAATCCAGACCCGCGACGGCGACGTCTACGGTTTCCAGCCTGGCTGACAGGAATCCAATGCGCGCTGCCGTACACCTGTCGGTACGGCCAGCGCCGAATCCGGTAGCATGATCCTTAGCGCGGCAATTGCAGCGGGTCCGTTGACCCGGCGCCGCGCCCGACAGGACAAGCGGCAGACCGCGCCCTAGGTGGCGCGGCGTGCCGTCGGATCCATTGACTCCGGAGTTACCGGGGGGCGGCGTGCCGGCCCCCGTTTCCGTTTATTGCATGAAACCAGTTATCGCACTTGTCGGCCGCCCCAATGTGGGCAAGTCGACGCTATTTAACCGCATGACCCGATCGCGCGACGCCCTTGTCGCCGACCTGCCGGGCCTGACGCGCGACCGCCATTACGGGGAAGGGCGCATCGGCGAACGTCCGTTCATCGCCATCGATACCGGCGGCTTCGAGCCGGTGGTCAAGGAAGGCATCGTCGCCGAGATGGCCAAGCAGACCAAGCAGGCCGTGGTCGAGGCTGACGTGGTGATCTTCATCGTCGACGGCCGCCTGGGCCTGGCGCCGCAGGACCGCGCCATCGCCGACTACCTGCGCAAGACCGGACGGCGCATCATGCTGGCGGTCAACAAGGCCGAGGGCATGAAGTACACCTCGGTGGCGGCCGACTTCTATGAGCTGGGCATGGGCGATCCGTACGCGATCTCCGCTGCCCACGGCGACGGCGTGAGCGAACTGGTCGACGAAGCCATCGAACTCGCGGTCCAGGAGCGCCCCGAGCTGGGCGAAGAGATTCCGGACGAAGGCAAGGGCGTCAAGATCGCCATCGTCGGGCGCCCCAATGTGGGGAAATCCACGCTGGTCAACACGCTGATCGGCGAAGAGCGCGTGATCGCGTTCGACATGCCCGGCACCACCCGGGATGCCATCTACGTGGAGTTCGAGCGCGGCGGCAAGCCCTACACGCTGATCGACACGGCAGGCTTGCGCCGGCGCGGCAAGGTGTTCGAGGCGATCGAGAAGTTCTCGGTGGTCAAGACGCTGCAGTCGATCGCCGATGCCAATGTGGTGATCCTGCTGCTCGATGCGCAACAGGATATTTCCGACCAGGACGCGCATATCGCCGGCTTTATCGTGGAATCGGGCCGCGCACTGGTGGTGGGCGTCAATAAATGGGATGGGCTGGACGGCCATACCCGCGACCGCATCAAGCATGACCTGGAACGCAAGCTGCAATTCCTTAGCTTCGCGAATTTCCATTTTGTCTCGGCACGCGAGCGTACCGGCATTGGCGCGCTGATGCGTTCGGTCGATGACGCGTTCGCCGCGGCCATGGTCAAGCTGCCGACGCCGCAGCTCACGCGTGTGCTGCAGGAAGCGGTGGAATTCCAGCAGCCCAAGCGGGTCGGCGCGTCGCGGCCCAAGCTGCGCTACGCGCACCAGGGCGGCTCGAATCCGCCCATTATCGTGATCCACGGCAATGCGCTCTCGGGCGTTGCGGAAACCTACCGGCGCTACCTGGAAAATCGTTTCCGTACGGCATTCAAGCTAAAGGGCACCCCTCTTCGCATCGAATTTCGTACGAACAAAAATCCGTACGCGGACTCGAAGGATTGAGTCCGGAATCGGATTCCTGGCGGGGCAAGTTTTCGTTTGCGTTCGTTTGGAACTGCGGCTAAATTTGCGGTAGCAGGGGGTTCCCTGTGCATTGACGCCGACTTGGTACCGTTTTTGATCTTTTTTCTGGCGCGTTTTTGCGCCGCCTGACTTGAACCGGGGATTTCCATCCCCATCATTCACCACTAAACCTATAAATTTGGAGTGTGCCATGAGCAACAAAGGGCAACTGCTACAAGACCCGTTCCTGAACGCGCTGCGCAAAGAGCACGTGCCGGTTTCCATCTACCTCGTCAATGGCATCAAGCTGCAAGGCAATATCGAATCGTTCGACCAGTATGTCGTCCTGCTGCGCAACACCGTGACGCAGATGGTCTACAAGCATGCGATTTCCACTGTCGTTCCTGCGCGCGCGGTCAATTTCCGCGTGGATGACGCCGCCGAGGCCTGATCTCCTTGCGGGCATCGTGCGGGCGCCCCGCGGCGCCGCACCGATGCCCGGCGCCGGTGCGCCATTGCGCCCGGTGCCGCGCGGCCTGGCGGTTGCCAATGCCGCCACCGCTGCCGCCACGTTCCGCATCATGCGGCGGCCTGTCCCGGCAGGGGCCGGGACAGTGTCCGACATCCGCCCGCCTTCCCCCTGAACCCGTTTTTCCCTGCGCTTTCGCGCCCGCCCTTGGACCCCAGAGCCACTTCAAATACCGCCCCTTCGCGCGCCATTCTGGTCGGCGTCGACTTCGGCAAGCATGATTTCCAGGAAAGCCTCAGCGAACTGGCGCTGCTGACCTCTACCGCTGGCTCTGTGCCGGTGCATACGTTGACGGGCCGCCGCTCGCGGCCGGATCCGGCGCTGTTCATCGGCTCGGGCAAGGCCGAGGAGCTGAAGGAGGCCGCCGACGCGCTGGATGCCGACGTGGTGGTGTTCAACCACGCCCTGAGCCCGGCACAGCAGCGCAACCTGGAGCGCTTCCTGAACCGCCACGTGATCGACCGCACCGGCCTGATCCTGGACATCTTCGGGCAGCGCGCGCAGAGCCACGTGGGCAAGGTGCAGGTGGAGCTGGCGCAGGTCCAGTACCGCGCGTCGCGGCTGGTCCGCGCGTGGAGCCACCTGGAGCGGCAGAAGGGCGGCATCGGCATGCGCGGCGGCCCCGGCGAGCGCCAGCTCGAGCTGGACCGGCGCATGCTGGACGAGCGCGCCAAGCGGCTCAAGTCCGATCTGTCGCGGCTGCAGCGCCAGCACAGCACGCAGCGGCGCGCGCGCGCGCGCAATGACACGCTCAGCATTTCGCTGGTGGGCTATACCAACGCGGGCAAGTCGACGCTGTTCAATGCGCTGACTAAGGCTGGCGCCTATGCGGCCGACCAGCTGTTCGCCACGCTCGACACCACCTCGCGCCGCCTGTTCCTGGACGGGCTGGGCAACGTGGTGCTGTCCGACACGGTCGGCTTTATCCGCGACCTGCCCACGCAACTGGTGGCGGCATTCCGCGCCACGCTGGACGAGACCGTGCATGCCGACCTGCTGCTGCATGTGGTGGATGCATCGAGCCCGGTGCGCCACGAGCAGATCGAGCAGGTCAACCGCGTGCTGGCGGAAATCAACGCGCTGGACATCCCGCAGATCGTGGTGATGAACAAGATCGATGCCGCGCCCGAGCTGCTGGAGCAGGGCCCGCGCCTGGAGCGCGACGAGGACGGCATCCCCACCCGCGTGTTCCTGAGCGCGCGCGAGGGCATGGGCCTGGATGCGCTGCGCGAGGCCGTGGTCGAGGTGGCGCAATGGCTGGCCAGCCGCCCGCCCGAGCCGCAACCCTATGACCCGCGCCTGGCCGACGTGCCCCAGTACGCCGATGCCGGCGATGATGGCAGTGCAGATGAGGGCGGCGTGGCTGACGGCAGCGACGACGCCGATGCGGGGGATTCGGACAGGCTGTAGCCTGTCAAGTTGCCGTCAGTTCGCCGCCAGTGCTCCGGCCGTTCTGCCCAATCCCGGTGCGATTGCTGCCGGGATTGCGCGAATTGGCCAAAAGTGGCTCGGATGACTGCTAGAATCCCCCTGTTACAAACTTCCCCGGACCCGTGCACTTCATGCCCCAGTTTCCCCGGAATGCTGATTCGAGCCTGACACCAGGCGGCCGCTTCGCGCTGCGCGCGGGCTGGCAGCGCCTGCGCGCCATCTTCTCGCTGAACGATCCGCGCTGGGGTCGCAACGGTCAGGACGACGACGACAAGAAGGACGGTCGCGACGACAACCGCCAGCAGAACCAGCGCCCGCAGCAGGACGGCGGCCCGCCTGACCTGGACGAACTGTGGCGCGACTTCAACCGCCGCCTGAACGGCCTGCTCGGCCGCAAGGACAACGGCGGCGGCAACAACCAGGGCTTTGGCGGTCCGCGCACGCCGGGCAAGGGCTCGGGGGTGGGCGCTGGCGTGATCGTCGCGGCCGTGGTCGGCATCTGGCTGGCCAGCGGCTTCTTCATGGTTCAGGAAGGCCAGACCGCGGTGATCCTGCAGTTCGGCAAGTTCAAGTACTCCACCGGCCCCGGCATCAACTGGCGCATGCCCTGGCCGGTCCAGTCGGCCGAGATCGTCAACCTGTCGGCGGTGCGTTCGGTCGAGGTGGGGCGCTCCACCTCGATCAAGGACAGCAACCTGAAGGACTCGTCGATGCTGACGCAGGACGAGAACATCATCGACGTGCGCTTTACCGTGCAGTACGTGATCCAGGACGCCGGCGAATTCCTGTTCTTCAACAAGACCGACCGCGGTGGCGATGAAGAGCTGGTGACGCAGGCCGCCGAGACCTCGGTGCGCGAGATCGTCGGCCGCAACAAGATGGACGCGGTGCTGTACGAGAGCCGCGAACAGATCGCGCAGCAACTGGCCAAGTCGATCCAGGCCATCCTGACGGCGTACAAGACCGGCATCCGCGTGCTGTCCGTGAACGTGCAGAGCGTGCAGCCGCCCGAGCAGGTGCAGGCCGCGTTCGACGACGTCAACAAGGCCAGCCAGGACCGCGAGCGCGCGATCAGCGAAGGCCAGGCCTATGCCAATGACATCCTCCCGCGCGCCAAGGGTACCGCGGCGCGCCTGAAGGAAGAGTCCGAAGCCTACCGCTCCCGCGTGGTGGCGCAGGCCGAGGGCGATGCCTCGCGCTTCCGTTCGGTGCAGACCGAATACGCCAAGGCGCCGCAGGTGACGCGCGACCGCATCTATCTGGAAACCATGCAGCAGATCTACACCAATTCGACCAAGGTGCTGGTGGACGCGCGCCAGGGCAACAATCTTCTCTACCTGCCGCTGGACAAGCTGATGGCACAGGCCGACGGCCGCGCTGCGCCGCAGCCGGGCCAACCGGGTGCGGCCAGCCCGCCGGCGTCCGCGCCGGATGCATCGACGGACGCCCGTTCGCGCGAAGCGCTGCGCAACCGCGACCGCGACTCGCGCTGAGGAGACCGTCATGAACCGACTGATTTCCTTCGCGATTGGCTTTTTCATCCTGCTGGCCGTGGTTTCGTCCATGCTGTTCGTGGTCGACCAGCGCCAGTACGCCGTGGTGTTCGCCTTCGGCCAGATCAAGCAGGTGGTGCGCGAGCCCGGCCTGCACTTCAAGCTGCCGCCGCCGTTCCAGAACGTGGTGTTCATGGACCGCCGCCTGCAGACCATCGACGTCGCCGCCAACGAGCGTTTCCTGACTGCCGAGAAGAAGAGCATGGTGGTGGACTGGTTCGTCAAATGGCGCATCACCGATCCGCGCAAGTTCTTCGTGGCCTTCGGCGGCAACCTGCGCGGCGCGCAGGACCGCATGACCCAGCGCATCGACTCGGTGGCGCGCGAGGAGTTCGGCAAGCGCACCGTGGCCGACGTGGTCGCCGGCGAGCGCGAGCAGGTGATGCAGGCCATCCGCAACGGCATGGCTGAATATGCCAAGTCGGTCGGCGTCGAGATCCTGGACGTGCGCCTCAAGCGCGTTGACCTGCTGCCCGCGATCAGCGAATCGGTGTACCGTCGCATGGAGGCCGAGCGCAAGCGCGTGGCCAACGAGCTGCGCTCAACCGGCGCCGCCGAGGGCGAGAAGATCCGCGCCGATGCCGACCGCCAGCGCGAAGTGGTGCTGGCCGAGGCCTACCGCGACGCCCAGGTGATCAAGGGCCAGGGCGATGCCAAGGCCTCGCAGATCTATGCCGACGCGTTTGGCCGCGATCCGCAGTTCGCGCAGTTCTGGCGCAGCATGGAGGCTTACCGCAACACCTTCCGCGACAAGCGCGACGTGCTGGTGCTTGAGCCCAACTCCGAGTTCTTCCGCTACATGCGCTCCAGCGGTGGTGCCGCCGCGGCGGCCTCGGGCGGATCCGGAGGCAAGCGCTAGCACCGTCGCTTGTCCGTGTGGCGAATTGACGAAACCCCGGCTTGCCGGGGTTTTGTCCGGCTGGAGCCATCCTCGCCGGGTGATGGCGCGGGCGCGTGGCGCCTGCGATGACGTTTCTGGTCAAGGACCGGTGCCTTGGGGCATTGCCTCGCGAGGTGGTCCGAATGACTGAGAAGAGATTGATTGAGAAGAGATTCACTATGTCCAACCATTGGCTGCTGCCAGAAAACATTGCCGACGTGCTGCCGTCGGAAGCGCGCAAGATCGAAGAACTGCGCCGCCGCATGCTGGACCTGTTCCGCACCTACGGCTATGAGCTGGTGATGCCGCCGATGCTGGAATACCTGGAGTCGCTGCTGACCGGCACCGGCCATGACCTGGACCTGCGCACGCTCAAGCTGGTGGACCAGCTGTCGGGCCGCACCATGGGCCTGCGTGCCGATATCACGCCGCAGGTGGCGCGCATCGACGCGCACCTGCTGAACCGCCCGGGCGTGACCCGCCTGTGCTACGCGGGCAACGTGCTGCATGCACGCCCGGCGGGCTTCCACGCCACGCGCGAGCCGATCCAGATCGGCGCCGAGATCTATGGCCATGCCGGCCTGGAAGCCGACATCGAGATCCAGGACCTGATGCTGGCCGCGCTGCAGGCGGCGGGGTTGTCCGATGTCCGCATCGACATGTGCCATGCCGGCATCCTGGAAGCGCTGCTGGCGGGCCTGCCGTCGATCCGCAAGATCGAGGACGCGCTCTTTGCCGCGCTGGAAACCAAGGATGTGCCGGCCCTGCGCGAACTGACCGTGGGCATGCCGCAGACCGAGCGCGATGCGCTGCTGGCGCTGCCGACGCTGTACGGCGGCGTGGACGTGATCGATCGCGCGCGCGCGACGCTGCCGGCCAGCCCGGCCATCGGCCGCGCGCTGGACGAACTGGCGGCACTGGCGGTGCAGGTGCGCGGAGCCAGCGTGAATATCGACCTGTCGGATTTGCGCGGTTACCACTATCACAGTGGCGTGATGTTCGCGGCCTATGTTGCTGGCCTGCCCAATTACGTGGCGCGCGGCGGCCGTTACGACAAGGTGGGCGAGGCCTTCGGCCGTGCGCGCCCGGCCACGGGTTTCTCGCTGGATCTGCGAGAAGTGGCGGCGCTGTCGCCCGTGGAAGTGCGCGCCCAGGCGATTTTTGCGCCCTGGGATGCGGATCCGGCACTCCGGGCCGCGATTTCCGCGCTGCGCGCGGCCGGCGAGATCGTGATCCAGTCGCTGCCCGGCCATACCCACGAGCTCGATGAATTCAACTGCGACCGGCAGCTGGTGCGCCAGGATGCCGGCTGGGCCGTGGTGCCGCGCTGACGCTTGGGCGCCGGGCGTGCCCAAAAATCGAGAATCGCCCGGCAACAAGAGTAGAATACGTTTTTAACCTATTGACCAAAGCAATATGTCCGCATCCGCAGTAGGCCAGGGACGCAATGTCGTCGTGATCGGCACCCAATGGGGTGACGAAGGCAAAGGAAAAATCGTCGATTGGCTTACCGACCAGGCACAGGGTGTGGTGCGGTTCCAGGGTGGCCACAACGCTGGCCACACGCTGATCATCGGTGGCAAGAAGACCATTCTCCGCCTGATTCCGTCCGGGATCATGCGCGACGGCACGGTCTGCTACATCGGCAACGGTGTGGTGCTGTCGCCCGAAGCTTTGTTCCGTGAAATCGAAGAGCTCGAAGGCGCAGGCCTGCAGGTGCAGAGCCGCCTGCGCATTTCCGAGGCTGCCACGCTGATCCTGCCGTACCACGTTGCCATCGACAAGGCGCGCGAAGCGCGCCGTGGCGCCGCCAAGATCGGCACCACCGGCCGTGGCATTGGCCCGGCCTATGAAGACAAGGTGGCCCGCCGCGCGCTGCGCGTGCAGGACCTGTTCGATCCGCAGCAGTTCGCCGAGCGCCTGCGCGAGAACCTGGACTACCACAACTTCATGCTGACCCAGTACCTGGGCGCCGAAGCCGTGGACTTCCAGCAGACCCTGGACGAAGCGCTGGCCTACGCGCCGCGCCTGGCGCCGATGGTGGCCGACGTGTCGGCCGAGCTGTACGCGGTCAATGCCGCCGGCGGCAACCTGATGTTCGAAGGCGCGCAAGGCACGCTGCTGGACGTGGACCACGGCACCTATCCGTTCGTGACCTCGAGCAACTGCGTGGCCGGTGCTGCCGCGGCGGGCGCCGGCGTCGGCCCGGGCCGCCTGAACTACATCCTGGGCATCACCAAGGCCTACTGCACGCGCGTGGGCGCGGGCCCGTTCCCGAGCGAGCTGTACGACAACGACAACCCGTCGCGCCAGGACCCGGTCGGCGTGCGCCTGGCCAACGTCGGCAAGGAATTCGGTTCGGTCACCGGCCGTCCGCGCCGCACCGGCTGGCTGGATGCCGCCGCGCTCAAGCGCTCGGTGCAGATCAACGGCGTGTCGGGCCTGTGCATGACCAAGCTGGACGTGCTCGATGGCCTGGAAACCATCAAGCTGTGCGTGGGCTACGAGCTCGACGGCAAGACCGTCGACATCCTGCCGCGCGGCTCTGATGCCGTGGCTCGCTGCGTGCCGGTCTACGAGGAATTCCCCGGCTGGAACGAGTCGACCTTCGGCGTGAAGACGTGGGACGCGCTGCCCGAGCAGGCCCGCGTCTACCTGAAGCGCGTGGAAGAAGTGGTCGGCATTCCGATCGACATGATCTCGACCGGCCCGGACCGCGACGAGACCATCCTGCTGCGTCATCCGTACAAGGCCTGACCCGGCAGCAGCCCACCACCAGGCTGCGGCGCCACGAGCGCTGCGGCCCGCCAGAAATAAATCGGCCCGCGCAAGCGGGCCGAGCCATATCGGTCAACCGACCCGACGATACAAAGAGTAAAACGATGAACCTGCCAACGAACGATGACGAGAACCTGTGGGTCTCCTGGGACGAATACCATCGCCTGATCGCACGCCTGTCGCTGAACGTGCATGAGTCGGGCTGGAAGTTCGACAAGATCCTGTGCCTGGCGCGCGGCGGGCTGCGCGTGGGCGACCAGATGTCGCGCATCTTCGACGTGCCGCTGGCCATCCTGGCCACCAGCAGCTACCGCGAGGCCGCGGGCACGCAGCAGGGCAACCTGGACATCGCTCAGTACATCACCATGACCCGCGGCGAACTGACGGGCAGGGTGCTGCTGGTCGACGACCTGGTGGATTCGGGCATCACGCTGGAACGTGTGGGCCGCCACCTGAAGGAACGCTATCCGGCCGTGACCGAGGTGCGTTCGGCCGTGCTGTGGTACAAGGCGTGCTCGAAGGTCGAGCCGGACTACCACGTGACCTTCCTGCCGTCGAACCCGTGGATCCACCAGCCGTTCGAAGAGTACGACACGCTGCGCCCGCACAACCTGGCCGCCTGGCTCAAGCGCGGCAAGCGCGCCAGCCAGGACGACGGCGCGCAGGCCTGATGCGCTTGTGCCGGGGCCTGCCGCTACGGGCGGCCCCCGGCGGCCGGCTTAATAGCCGACCGTGAAACGCTGGCGCGAATGCGCCGGCTTTTCGATCTCATCGAGCATCGCGATGGCATAGTCTTCCATCGAGATCCAGCTCTTGCCTGCTGCGTCGCTCAGCAGGTTTTCCTCGCCAACGCGGAACTTTCCGGTACGCTCGCCCGGCTCGAACAGTGCCGACGGCGACAGGAAGGTCCAGTCGATCTGTTGTTCGCCGCGCAGCGCGTTGAGGAAGTCGCGGCCTGCGAGGGCTTCGGGCTTGTAGGCATCGGGGAAGTTCGGGGTGTCGACCAATTGCACCCCCGGCGCGACATGGAGGCTGCCGGCGCCACCCACCACCAGCAGGCGCGGCACGCCGGCCTGGCGCACGGCCGAGGTCACCTGCTGCGCGTTCAGCTGCGCAAAGCGCGCGCTGCTGATGACCACGTCGTTGCCGGCCAGGGCGGCAGCCAGTGCGGCGCCGTCGGCGCCGTCCACGTCCGCGGTGGTCACGCCGTCGCGTGCGGGCAGTTTGCTGGCCTGGCGCGCAATGGCGGTCACCTGGTGGCCGCGGCGCAGGGCTTCGTCGGTCAGGCGCGTGCCAACACGGCCGGTGGCGCCGATGATTGCGATCTTCATGGTCACTCCTTCTTTCGGTCAGGTTGATATGAAACCATTGTGGTTACATATCGGGGCAAAAAAATTCAGCGCTTGCGGCGCTGGCTGTTGCCTTCGACATCGGCGAGCATGCTGGCGATGGTGGCGCCGGCAAGGGTATCGTCCATGGCCGCCTGCGCACGGTCCGCGACCTTGCGCAGCGCACCGGTGATCTCGCGCCCGACCGGGCAGGCCGGGTTGGGCGCGCTCTGGTGCAGCGTGATCAGCGCGGTGGTTTCCACCACGCGGAACACGTCGAGCAGCGTGATTGACGCAGCCGGGCGCGCCAGCGTGGCGCCGCCGGTGCTGCCCATGGTGGTCGCCACCAGCCCGGCTTCAGCCAGTTGACCGACCAGCCGCCGGATCAGCGCCGGGTTGGTGCCCACGCTGGCGGCGATCAGCGACGAGGGCACCGGCTCGGCCGAACTGGCGAGCAGGGTAAGGATGTGGACTGCCACGGCGAACCGGCTGCTTGTGCTCAACGCTTGTGCTCGGGATGTCAGGTGCAATGTGAAACCATGATAGTTACACATTGTCGGGCATGTCAAGCACGGACAGGAGCGCAAGGAGGGCGGAGTACCGGGAGGGAAGGAGGTAATACGCCGATGTGGCAGCCAATGGTCGGTGGAATGCCGGAATCGCCACTGAAGCTGTTACACTCCTCGACATTGCCGTACCGTTGTGGTTCGGCTGTCGCGCGGGGTACGGTGCGCGGTTTCACGGACGGGAAAAAACCCGTACGCTCGCAGGTATGACATCGCGGCATGGCCGCCAAGCAAGGAGTGCAAGTTGCCGGATCTGATGCGCGAAACAGGCGTCAAAAACAAAAAACCCGCAGGGCTCGAAAGCGCTGCGGGTTTTCCGGTAACTTGGTGCCCAGGAGAGGACTCGAACCTCCACAGTGTTGCCACCGCTAGGACCTGAACCTAGTGCGTCTACCAATTCCGCCACCTGGGCAGGTGTCGAAACAACCGAAGCGCTCATTATAGAGAGCGCGAGAATTTTGTCAATTAGTTTCCAGAAAAAATTGAATCAGAACAACTATCCGATCCCCAGCCGGGAAGAAATCCTGGGCGTGCTGAGAACGTCGGGATCCCCGCAGTCGGCCGGCGATATTGCCAAGGCCCTCTCCGTCACGCGCAAAGAGCATGACGGTTTCCAGAAGCGCCTGGCGGCCATGGAGCGCGACGGCCAGATCGAGCTGAACCGCAAGGGCCGCTATGAGCTTGCCCATCAGCCGAACTTCGTCACCGGCCGGGTGCAAGGTCACCGCGACGGCTTCGGCTTCCTGATCCGCGACGACGGCGAAGACGACATCTTCCTGCCCGAGCGCGAGCTGCAGAAGGCCATGCACAACGACCGCGCGCAGGTGCGCGTGGTGGGCTACGACCGGCGCGGGCGCCCTGAAGGGCAGATCGTCGAGATCATCGAGCGCGCCAACCGTTTTGTCATCGGCCGTCTGCTCAGTGAAGGCGGCGTGCTGGTGGTGGCGCCTGAAGACAAGCGCATCAGCCAGGACATCCTGATCCCGCCCAAGGCGCAGGGCAAGGCACGGGTGGGGCAGGTGGTCAGCGTCGAGCTGATCGAATTCCCCGACCGCTACGTGCAGCCGGTGGGCCGCGTGGTGGAGGTGCTGGGCGAAATCGACGATCCCGGCATGGAGATCGAGATCGCCGTGCGCAAGTACGGCGTGCCACATGCGTTCTCGCCGGCCGCTGCCCAGGAAGCCTCCGCGCTGCCCGACGAGGTGCGCCAGGCCGACCTGGACCACCGCATCGACCTGCGCGACATCCCGCTGGTGACCATCGACGGCGAAGACGCACGCGACTTCGACGATGCGGTCTATTGCGAGCCGGTCAAGATCGGCCGCGCCAAGGGCTGGCGCCTGATCGTGGCGATCGCCGACGTGTCGCACTATGTGCGCCCCGGCACCCCGCTGGATGCGGATGCGCTGGACCGGGCCACTTCGGTCTACTTCCCGCGCCGCGTGATCCCGATGCTGCCGGAGAAGCTGTCCAACGGGCTGTGCTCGCTCAATCCGCACGTGGACCGGCTGTGCATGGTGTGCGATGCCGTGATCACCGCCAAGGGCGAGCTCAAGGGCTACCAGTTCTACCCGGCCGTGATGCATTCGACCGCGCGCCTGACCTACAACGAGGTCTGGTCGGTGCTGTCCAACACCAAGGGCCCCGAGGCGCACAAGCGCGGCGAGCTGGTGCCGCACCTGCAGAACCTGTATGAGTTGTTCCAGGTCCTGCTCAAGGCACGGCGCGCGCGCGGCGCGATCGACTTCGACACCACCGAGACCTATATCGTCTGCAACGCGCAGGGCAAGATCGAGCAGATCCTGCCGCGCACGCGCAACGATGCGCACCGGCTGATCGAGGAGTGCATGCTGACCGCCAACGTCTGCGCGGCCGACTTCCTCGAACGCTTCAAGCACCCGGCGCTGTACCGCATCCACGCGGGCCCCAGCGAAGAGAAGCTGAAGAACCTGCGCGACTTCCTGCGCACCGCCGGCCTGTCGCTGGGCGGCGGCGACAAGCCGCAGGCATCGGACTACGCCGAGGTGATGGACAAGATCAAGTCCCGTCCCGACGCGCCGATGCTGCAGACCATGCTGCTGCGCTCGATGCAGCAGGCGGTGTACAGCCCGGACAATATCGGCCACTTCGGCCTGTCGTACGAGGCCTACGCGCACTTCACCAGCCCGATCCGCCGCTACCCCGACCTGCTTGTGCACCGCGCGATCAAGGCGGTGCTGGCACATACCAAGTACCAGCCGGCGTTTGCGCACGGGACCGAGCTGAATACCGCGATCTCGCCCAAGGCGCGCCGGCTGCAGGCCAAGGACGCCGAGCAGAAGGCAGAACTGACCGCGGCGCGCGCCAGGCGCAACGAGGCCATCTGGGACGAGCTTGGCCTGCACTGCTCGGCCAATGAGCGCCGCGCGGACGAGGCTTCGCGCGATGTCGAGGCCTGGCTCAAGTGCTACTTCATGCGCGACAAGCTGGGCAGCGACTACGCCGGCACCGTCAGCGCCGTGACCTCGTTCGGCATCTTCGTGCAGCTCGACGAGCTGTACGTGGAAGGCCTGGTCCACGTGACCGAGCTGGGCAGCGACTACTTCCAGTACGACGAGGCCCGCAACGAACTGCGCGGCGAGCGCACCGGCATCCGCTACCGCCTGACCGACCGCGTGCGCGTGCAGGTATCGCGCGTGGACCTGGATGCGCGCAAGATCGACTTCCGCCTGGTGCAGGAGCCGTCGGCGAAAACCCTGCGCGCCCGCGCGGGGGGCACCGAGACCCAGCCGCGCGTGCCCGCCGCCCATGCGGTGCCAGCACGCAAGAAGGGCCGCCAGCTGGCGGCGCTGCTGGGCGGCTCGTCCAAGCCGGAAGAGTCGTTCGACGAGACGCTGGACCGCGTGATCGAGGAGCAGCCGGTGTTCGAGGCCGTGATCACGCCGCTCAGGCCGCACGTGAAGACCGGCGGCAAGCCGGCCAAGCGCGCGGCCAAGCCCAAGCCCGCGCACCTGGAGAAGCCGCACAAGCCGGCCTCCAAGTCGCACCAGGCCAAGCCGGCGGGCAAGACGCCGGCCAAGAGCCCGCGCACCCCGCGCAAGCGCTGAAGCTTGCGGCGGCCGCCATGCCGCCGCCTCTCGCCCCCGGCCTGCTGCCGGGGGCGAGAGGGCGAGTACAATCGCGCCATGGCTAAAAACAAACTCCTGATCGGCTTTCACGCCGTCACCGCACGCCTGCGCCAAGATGCCAAGGGCGTGACCGATGTCTATATCGAATCCGCGCGCCGCGACCGGCGCATGCAGGACTTCGTGCGCCTGGCCGAAAGCCTGGGCGTGCGCCTGCATCCGGTCGATGCCGAGCGCCTGCGCGGCATGGCCGGCACCGACCGCCACCAGGGCGTGGTGGCACGTGCCGAAGACGTGGCACTGGCGCTGAACCTGGATGAACTGCTCGACGGCATCGAAGGCACGCCGCTGCTGCTGGTGCTGGACGGCGTCACCGACCCCCACAACCTGGGTGCCTGCCTGCGCGTGGCCGACGGCGCCGGCGCGCATGCCGTGATCGCCCCCAAGGACCGCAGCGTCGGCCTCAATGCCACCGTGGCCAAGGTCGCCAGCGGCGCCGCCGAGACCGTGCCCTATATCACCGTCACCAACCTGGCCCGCACCCTGCGTGAGCTGCAGGAACGCGGCATCTGGGTCATCGGCACCGCCGACGGCACCGAAAAATCGCTGTATGACATCGACTTCAAGGGGCCGACCGCGATCGTGATGGGCGCCGAGGGCGAGGGCATGCGCCGCCTGACGCGCGAGACCTGCGACGAGCTGGTCGGCATCCCGATGGCGGGCGGTGTGGAAAGCCTGAACGTCTCGGTCGCCAGCGGCGTATGCCTGTACGAAGCCGTGCGCCAGCGGCGCCTGCCGCGATAAGTCCATGGCCGCTGATTACGGTCTCCTTGACATGCCGGGGCTTGAGGAAGCACGCCGGCTGATCGCGGCCGCCGGCAATATCTTCGTGCTGACCGGCGCCGGCATTTCCGCCGAATCCGGCGTGCCGACCTTCCGCGACGCGATGACCGGGCTGTGGCAGCAGTTCGACCCGGAAGAGCTGGCCAGCGAGGACGCCTACCGCCGCCAGCCGGCGCTGGTCTGGGAGTGGTACCTGCATCGGCGCGAGCTGGTCGCAGCCGTGCATCCCAACCCGGCGCACCATGCGCTGGTCGCGCTGGCTGCGCAGAGACCTTTCACGCTGGTTACGCAGAACGTGGACGGCCTGCACCAGCGCGCCGGCAGCGCGGGCGTGATCGAACTGCATGGCAACCTGTTCGCCAACAAATGGCTGGACGGGTGCGGACGCTGCAACGAGGCGACCGCGCTGCCCGGCATGCCGCCGCGCTGCAACCTGTGCGGCGCGCTGATGCGTCCGGGCGTGGTGTGGTTCGGCGAGGACCTGCCGCGCGTGGCGCGCTACCGCGCCGAGCATGCGGCGCAGCACTGCGACCTGTGCCTGGTGGTCGGCACCTCGGGGCTGGTCTATCCGGCGGCGGGGCTGCCGGGCCTGGCGCGCGAGCATGGCGCGCCGGTGATCGTGGTCAATCCGCAGCCGTCGGCGCTGGACCAGACCGCGGATATCGTGCTGTCCGCCGCGGCGGGGGCATGTCTGCCATTGCTGTGGCCGCCGCAGCCGGCGCCCTCGGCCGGCTGAGCCTGGATCCGGGCGTTGCCGCCCGGACCATCCTTACTTCGCAATCTCGCCGATCAGCTTCTCCAGCTTGACCGCATCCGCCGCAAACAGGCGGATGCCTTCGGCCAGCTTCTCGGTCGCCATCGCATCCTCATTCAACTGCCAGCGGAAGGCCGGCTCGTCGGCCGCGATGCGGGCGATATTGGCGGCCTGGGCCTGGTCCACCGACAGCTTGTGCGCCACCGGGCCCTGGCCGGCCGCGAGCTGCTCGAGCAGCTCGGGGCTGATGGTGAGCAGGTCGCAGCCGGCCAGCGACAGGATCTGCGTGGTGCTGCGGAAGCTGGCGCCCATCACCTCGGTCGGGTAGCCGAACTTCTTGTAGTAGTCGTAGATCTGGCGCACCGAGCGCACGCCGGGGTCGTTGTCGCCGCCATTGGCGGCCGCGTCCCATTGCTCGCCGGCCTGCTTCTTGTACCAGTCGAAGATGCGGCCGACGAAGGGCGAGATCAGCTGCGCGCCGGCCTCGGCGCACGCCACCGCCTGCACCAGCGAGAACAGCAGCGTCATGTTGCAGCGGATGCCGTCGCGCTGCAGGATCTCGGCTGCGCGGATGCCTTCCCAGGTGGAGGCAATCTTGATCAGCACGCGTTCGCGCGCAATGCCGCGCTGCTCGTACAGCTGGATCAGGTGGCGCGCCTTGGCCACGCTGGCCTCGGTGTCGAAGGACAGGCGCGCATCGACTTCGGTCGAGACGCGGCCTGGCACGATCGCCAGGATCTCGCAGCCGAAGGCGATCAGCACTTCGTCCATCACCGCATCGACGCCGCCGTTGCCGTGGTGGTCCTGTACCGCCTTCTCCAGCAGGTGCCGGTATTCGGGCTTTTGCACGGCCTTCAGGATCAGCGACGGATTGGTGGTCGCGTCCTGCGGGGTGTACTGCTTCATCAGCTGGAAGTCGCCGGTATCGGCCACTACCGTGGTGAACTGCCTGAGTTGTTCGAGCTGGTTCATGGTCGCTTGGTCGTCTGCTTGTGCGTCTGCAAAATCGTTCGCGGGCATCAGGGGTGCGCGTACGGCACCCGGTCCGGTCCATTGTACCGTCGCCCGCGTGACCTGCCGCCGCAATCCGCTACACTACGCGTTTCCCCCAACGCAATCTGGCTGTTGTCATGACTCAGGATGAACTCAAGGCGCTGGTCGCGCAAGTTGCCGCCGACTACGTGAAGCAGGAAGTGCCCGAAGGGGCAGTGCTCGGGGTGGGCACTGGCTCCACTGCCAATCTCTTCATTGACGCCGTGGCGGCATTCAAGGAGCGCTTCGCCGGTGCGGTGTCGAGCTCCGAGGCCTCCACGCGCCGCCTGCAGCAGCACGGCTTCAAGGTGCTGGACCTGAACGAAGTCGACGAGATCCCGGTGTATGTCGACGGCGCCGACGAGATCGACGCCAGCGGCGCCATGATCAAGGGCGGCGGCGGGGCGCTCACGCGCGAGAAGATCGTGGCTTCGGTCGCGAAGCGCTTTGTCTGCATCGCCGACGGCAGCAAGCTGGTCCAGACCATGGGCACCTTCCCGCTGCCGGTCGAGGTGATTCCGATGGCACGTGCAGCGGTGGCGCGCAAGCTGCAGGCCCTGGGTGGCCAGCCGCGTCTGCGCATGACCAAGGAAGGCGGCATCTACAAGACCGACAACGGCAATGTGATCCTGGACGTGGCCGGCCTGAAGATCGACGATCCGCGCGGCCTGGAACAGGCCGTCAACCAGGTGCCGGGCGTGGTCACGGTGGGCCTGTTCGCGCTGCGCGGCGCGGATGTGTTGCTGCTGGGCACCGGCGACGGCGTGCAGCGCACTGACTACTGAGCAAAGTCGTCCGCTGCCAAGCAAAAAGGGGTGCCTGAGGCACCCCTTTTGTCATTTGCCGGTCCGGTTCAGGACTGCGGCGGCACGTAGCCCTGGGCCTGGTCGGCGCCCTCGCCGAAGAAGTACTTCTCGGTCTGCTTGAGCAGGTACTGGCGCGCGCGCGCATCGGCCATGTTCAGGCGGTTTTCGTTGATCAGCATGGTCTGGTGCTTGAGCCAGCCAGCCCAGGCTTCCTTCGACACGCTTTGCCAGATCTTCTTGCCCAGTTCGCCGGGCAGCGGCGGGAAGTCGAGGCCTTCGGCTTCCTTGTTCAGCTTGATGCATTGGACCATGCGGGCCATGGGGACTCCTTGGTATGTTCGTTAGAGCTTCGGCGCTGGCGCTATTGTAGCCAAGCGGGGCACCGGGCCGCGGCGCTGCGGCGATTGCCCCTACGGCTTCAGAGCTTTTTCATCAGCACCATGGACTTGCGCTGCCAGTTGTAGAGCTTGCGCTTGTCCTCGGGCAGGTCGTCGACGTTGGCGTGGACGAAACCGCGCTTCAGGAACCAGTGTTCGGTCCGGGTGGTGAGCACGAACAGCTTCTCCAGGCCGAGCGCGCGGGCGCGGCGCTCGATGCGCTTGAGCAGGCGCTCGCCGTCGCCGGTGCCCTGGGCTTCCTGCGATACCGTCAGGCAGGCCATCTCGCCCATGTTCTCGCGCGGGTAGTCGTAGAGCGCCGCGCAGCCGAACAGCACGCCGTCGTGCTCGATCACCGAGAAGTTGGAGATATCGCGCTCGATCAGGTGGCGTCCGCGCGGCACCAGCGTGCCATCCTGCTCCAGCGGGGCGATCAGCTGGACGATGCCGCCGACGTCGTCGAGCGTGGCTTCGCGCAGGCTTTCCAGGTCGGTGTCGGACAGCATGGTGCCGACGCCGTCGTGCAGGAACAGTTCCAGCAGCACCGCACCGTCGAGCGAATAGGGGATCAGGTGCGCACGCGGCACACCGCCCTTGAGCGCCTTGACCAGGTGCTGCAGGTAGTTGGCCACGTCCGGCGGCAGATGGTTGTTTTGCAGGCGCTCCACGGCGGTGCGCAGGGACATTTCCTGCATCATCTTGCCGACCGGATCGGGCACGCCCGGCACCTCGGTGATGAAGATCAGCTTGTCGGCCTTGAGCGCCGTGGCGGTGGCGCTGGCCACGTCTTCCATCGACAGGTTGAAGGCCTGGCCGGTGGGCGAGAAGCCCAGCGGCGACAGCAGCACCACCTTGCCGTGCGACAGCGACATGCGCACGGACTCGGCGTCGATCTTGCGCACCAGGCCGGTGTGCTGGTAGTCGGTGCCGTTGACGATGCCGACCGGGCGGGCAGTCACGAAGTTGCCGGAGATCACCGACAGCTGGGCGCCGGCCATCGGCGTATTGGGCAGGCCCTGGCTGAAGGCGGCCTCGATGTCCAGGCGCAGTTCGCCGGCGGCTTCCTTGGCGCATTCGAGCGCGGCGTTGTCGGTGACGCGCACGCCATCGACGAACTGTGACTCGACATGGCGCAGCGCCAGCTGTTCTTCCACCTGCGGGCGCGAGCCGTGCACCAGCACGATCTGCATGCCCATGGCGTGCAGCAGCGCGACGTCGTTGACCAGCGCATTGAGCACGCCCGACTTGACCAGTTCTCCGGCGAAGGCGATCACAAAGGTCTTGCCGCGGAAGGCATGGATATACGGCGCCACCATGCGCAGCCAGTCGACGAACTGCTGGTGGTCGGGGCCGCTGCGCTCGGGCTCGGCCGCCGTGGGCGCCGGGGCGGCGGGCACGGGGGAGGTCGGGGCAGGCGCGGGGAATTCAGCCGCGGGCGGCTGCGCCGGCACGGGGGCGGCGGGTGAGGAGGCAGGCGCCGTCTGCGGCGCGTCGGTTCTGGCGTTCATCCCGCGGATTATAATCCCGGCCAATGTCAGAACAACGCCCCGTCAAGCCTAAACCACCCGCCGCGCCGCGCCAGCGCGCCGGTGCCGCTCAGCCAGCCTCCCCAACCCAGCCCCGGCCGGCCCCAGGCCCGGCCAGGAAGCCGGACGTCCGTGCGCAGCCAGCCGCTGCCCGGCCGGCCGGTGAAGCCGGGCAGCGCCCGCCACGCGGTCCCCGCGAGGCGCGTGCGCCGCGTGCGCCAAGGCCGGTCAACCCGCTGCCGCCCATCACCTTCCCGGAGGCCCTGCCGGTCTCCGGCCGCCGCGACGAAATCGCCGCGGCGCTGCTGGCCAACCAGGTGGTGATCGTCTCGGGCGAGACCGGCTCGGGCAAGACCACCCAGCTGCCCAAGATCTGCCTGTCGATCGGGCGCGGCCCGGGGCGCGAGGGTGGGGGGCTGATCGGCCACACCCAGCCGCGGCGCATCGCCGCCACCTCGACCGCCAAACGCATTGCGCAGGAGATCGGCACGCCGCTGGGCGAGCACGTGGGCTACCAGGTGCGTTTCAACGACACCATGTCGTCGGGGGCGTCGGTCAAGCTGATGACCGACGGCATCCTGCTGGCCGAGACTCAGAACGATCCGCTGCTGCGCGCCTACGACACGCTGATCATCGATGAGGCGCACGAGCGCAGCCTGAACATCGACTTCCTGATCGGCTACCTGCGCCAGATCCTGCCGAAGCGCCCGGACCTGAAGGTGATCATCACCTCGGCCACCATCGATGCCCAGCGCTTTGCCCAGCATTTCGCCTCGGGCGACAAGCCGGCGCCGGTGATCGAGGTCAGCGGCCGCCTGTACCCGGTGGAAGTGCGCTACCGTTCGATCACCGAGGACGTGCCCGCGGGCGCGCCGCGCAGCCCGCAGGCGCGCGAGCGCGACCTGTACGACGGCATTGTCGAGGCGGTCGACGAGGTGTGCCGCGTCGGCCCGGGCGATGTGCTGGTGTTCCTGCCCGGCGAGCGCGAGATCCGCGAAGCCGCCGAGGCGCTGCGCAAGCACCACCCGCCGCATACCGAGATCCTGCCGCTGTTTGCGCGGCTGTCGGTGCAGGAGCAGGAGCGGGTGTTCAAGCCGTCCAACGCGCGGCGCATCGTGCTGGCGACCAACGTCGCCGAAACCTCGCTGACGGTGCCGGGCATCCGCTACGTGGTCGATACCGGGCTGGCGCGGGTCAAGCGCTACTCGTACCGCAACAAGGTCGAGCAACTGCAGGTCGAGTCGATCTCGCAGGCCGCTGCCAACCAGCGCGCCGGCCGTTGCGGCCGGGTTGCCAACGGCGTGTGCATCCGGCTGTATGAGGAGTCCGATTTCGCCGGCCGGCCGCGCTTTACCGACCCCGAGATCCTGCGCTCGTCGCTGGCCGCGGTGATCCTGCGCATGAAGGCGCTGCGGCTGACCGAGATCGAGTCGTTCCCGTTTATCGAGCCGCCGCTGGGCCGCGCCGTTGCCGACGGCTACCAGCTGCTGCAGGAACTGGGCGCGGTCGACGACGCCAACCAGCTTACCGGCACCGGGCGCCAGCTGGCCAAGCTGCCGCTGGACCCGCGCGTGGCGCGCATGATCCTGGCCGCGCGCGAGCATCACTGCCTGCGCGAGGTGCTGGTCATCGCCAGCGCGCTGTCGGTGCAGGACCCGCGCGACCGCCCGCAGGAGGCGCAGGAAGCCGCCGACCAGGCGCACCGCAAGTTCATGGACGAGAAGTCCGAGTTCCTGGGCTGGGTCAGGCTGTGGAAGTGGTTCGAGGACGCGGTCGCGCACAAGAAGTCCAACCGCCAGCTGCAGGACCAGTGCCGCGCCCACTTCCTGTCGCACCTGCGGCTGCGCGAGTGGCGCGACGTGCATTCGCAACTGCTGACCACGGTGACCGAGCAGGGCTGGCGCCTGAACGACAGCGAGCCCACCTATGAGCAGGTGCACAAGGCGCTGCTGACCGGCCTGCTGGGCAATGTCGGCTGCCGCATCGAGGATGGCGACGGCAAGGGCCGCGAATACCTGGGCGCGCGCGGCATCAAGTTCCACCTGTGGCCGGGCTCGCTGATCGCGCGCAAGGTCGGGCGCTGGGTCGTCGCGGCCGAGCTGGTCGAGACCAGCCGGCTGTTCGCGCGCACGCTGGCGCGCATCGAGCCGGAGTGGCTGGAACAGGTGGGCCGTCACCTGCTCAAGGTCAGCTGGAGCGATCCGCACTGGGAAAAGAAGGCGGGCCAGGTGCTGGCGCTGGAGCGCGCCACGCTGTACGGGCTGGTGGTCTACCAGCACCGGCGCGTGCACTACGGCCCGATGAACCCGCAGGAAGCGCGCGAGATCTTTATCCGCCGTGCGCTGGTCGAGGGCGAGTTCGACACGCGCCTGCCGTTCTACGCGCACAACCAGCGCCTGGTGCGCGAGATCGAGAACCTGGAGCACAAGTCGCGCCGCCAGGACGTGCTGGTCGACGACGAACTGATCTACGCCTTCTACGATCGCGCGATTCCCGCCGACATCTGCCAGCAGGCCAGCTTCGAGCAGTGGTACCAGGCAGAGAGCGGCAAGGACCGCAAGCTGCTGTACCTGAACCGCGACGAGCTGATGCGGCACGAGGCGGCCGGCATCACCACCGACCTGTTCCCCAAGGCCATGAACGTGGCCGGGGTGGACATGGGGCTGACCTACCACTTCGAGCCAGGCAGCCACCGCGACGGCGTGACCCTGACCGTGCCGCTGTACGCACTCAACCAGGTGCGCCAGGAGCGCGCCGACTGGCTGGTGCCGGGCATGATCAAGGAGAAGGTGCACCTGCTGCTCAAGTCGCTGCCGCAGAAGCTGCGCCGCCACTGCGTGCCGCTGCCGGAATATGCCGCGGCCTTTGTCGCGCGCCAGCCGCTTGGCGAGGGCGAGCTGCTGGACGTGCTGATTGCCGATATCCGCGAGCAGACCGGCACCATGGTCAAGTGCGCCGACTTCAAGCTGGAAACGCTGCCCGCGCACCATACGATGAACTTCAAGGTGGTCGACGAGCACGGCCGCCAGCTTGAGATGGGCCGCAACCTGGCCCAGCTGCGCGCCGAGCTGGGCGGGCAGGCGCAGCAGTCGTTCCAGCGGGTGGCCGCGCAAGCCGCGGCACAGGCGGCAACCCAGGCCCCGGAGCAGGCGGCGCCGCTGGCCGCGGCCGAGCCCGGCAAGTACGAGGGACTGACCGGCTGGACCTTCGGTGAGCTGCCCGAGCTGCTGGAGATCCGCAAGGGCAGCCAGACCCTGTTCGGCTACCCCGCGCTGGTCGATCGCGGCACGCACTGCGACGTGGAAGTCTTCGACGACCCGCAGGAAGCCGCCCGCGTCCACCACCTGGGGCTGCGCCGGCTGTTTGCGCTGCAGCTGCGCGAGCAGGTCAAGTTCATCGAGAAGAACATCCCGGGCCTGCAGCAGATGGCGATGCAGTACATGACGCTGGGCACGCAGGAGATGCTGCGCGAACAGGTCGTGATGCTGGCGCTGGAGCGTGCCTGCATGCAGGCGCCGCTGCCGCGCAACGAGGCCGAGTTCAATGCACGCAAGGATGAGGGCCGCACCCGGCTGTCGCTGCTGGCGCAGGAGATCGCGCGGCTGGTGGGGACCATCCTGGCCGAGTACGCCGGACTGCCGCGCAAGCTGCTGCAGGCCAAGCCGTTCGCCGGGCCCCATGCGGACATGGAAGCGCAGCTCGGGCGGCTGATGGGCAAGCGCTTTGTCGACGAGACCCCATACACGCAACTGGTCCATTTCCCGCGCTACCTGAAGGGCATCGCCATGCGGGTGGACAAGCTCAAGGGCGACCCGGCGCGCGACACCCAGCGCACGCAGGAGATGGCGCCGCTGGTGCAGCAGTGGCAGCGGGCCGAAAAGCAGCTGCGCACTCAGGGCCGCGGCGGCGAGGACGCGCGGCTGGAGGAATTCCGCTGGATGCTGGAGGAGCTGCGCATCGCGCTGTTCGCCCAGGAGCTGCGCACACCGGTGCCGATGTCGGTCAAGCGGCTGCAGAAAGTGTGGGAATCGATGCAGCGCTGAGCGCCGGCGCGGGGCGCAATGCCGGGGCGAACCGCAAATGGTCGCTCCGGCGCAACAATCTGCCAAAATCTTGATCGAGTTCGGCCGCGGCGTCAGCGGATTTTCGTGCTCAACCGTTAGAATCGCCGGTTCAGTCTTCTTCTGGCGGGTCTTATGTTTGCGCTGCGGTTCGCATTGCGTCGTGTTGTAGCTGGTGGTTTCACGGTGGGCGCCCTGGCGCTGGGCCTGCTGGCCGCACCGGCATCGGCGGAAGTGGTGGTGATCCTGAATTCAGGTGATGCAACCGTCACGCTGATCGACAAAGATACGCAGAAGGTGCTGGAGACCTTCCCGATCGGCAAGGAACCGCACCACCTGATCGCAACGCCGGACGACAAGTCGCTGATCGTTGCCAACGCGGTCGGCAACGACCTGGTGTTCCTGGACCCGGTCTCGGGCAAGGTCCAGCAGCGCGTGCCCAATGTCGACGACCCGTACCAGATCGGCTTCTCGCCGGACCAGAAGTGGTTTGTCGCCACCGGCAACCGGCTCGACCGTGTCGACCTCTACCGCTGGGACGGCAAGGCGCTGAAGCTGGCCAAACAGTTCCCGCTGGCCAAGACCCCCAGCCATATCGCCTTTACCGCCGACAGCCGCATCGCCTTCATCACGCTGCAGGACTCCAATGAGGTCGCAGCCATCGACCTGGTCACGCAGAACGTGATGTGGCGCATGGAAACCGGCTCGGCGCCGGCGGGCATCTGGGTCACGCCGGACCAGAAATACCTGCTGGTCGGCATGACCGGGGCTGATTACGTGGCCGTGATCGACTGGCGCACGCGCACGGTGGTCAAGCAGATCCAGACCGGCAAGGGCGCGCACAACTTCCGCGCGGTCGGCGACAAGCGCCACCTGTTCCTCAGCAACCGGGTCACGAGCAGCATCAGCATTATCGACCAGCAGACGCTGGCCAAGGTCGGCGACATCACCGGCCTGCCGCCGGGCCCGGACGACATGGAGCTGACCGCCGACGGCAAGACGCTGTGGGTCACCTTCCGCTGGGCGCGCTCGGTCGGCCTGGTCGACGTGGCCAGCCGCAAGCTGGTCAAGACCGTGCGCGTCGGGCGCTCGCCGCACGGCATCTATTTCCGCACTCGCGCGCCGCTGTATTGACCGGGCAGGGCAGGGACCATGGGCGATACCAGGGCATCGCGATCCGGACGGCTGGGCAGGCTGCTGGCTGCGCTGGCGCTTGCCTGCGTCCTGCCGTCGGCGCTGCAGGCGGCTGACGTGCCCAAGCCTGGCGCCAAGGCGTGCCCGGCCGGCACGCTTTACCTGACCTTCGACACTGGCAGCATGAGCCAGGCGCAGTTGATCGCCGATACGCTGCGCCGCCACCATATCCGCGCCACCTTCTTCCTGGCCAATGAGCCGACCGTGCGCCAGGACAGTTCGCTGGACCCATCCTGGGCGCCGTACTGGAAGTCACTGGTGGCCGACGGCCACGCCTTTGGCACGCATACCTTCGACCATGTCTACCTGCGCAGCGTGCACGCCGGGCATGTGACCATGAGGCCGCAGTTCGGCACGCAGGCGGGCAAGGACATGGTCATGGACGCGGCCGGATTCTGCCAGGAGCTGCGGCGCAGCGCCGACGCCTTCCACGGCATGACCGGCGCCGCCATGGTGCCGCTGTGGCGCGCCCCGGGCGGGCGCACCGCGCCGCAGACGGTGCAATGGGCCGAGCAGTGCGGCTTCCGCCACGTCGGCTGGGCGCCGGCCGGGTTCCTGGGCGACGAGCTGTCGTCCGACCGCTATCCCAACGCGGCGCTGCTGGAACGCGCGCTGGCCAACCTGCGCGACGGCGATATCACCATGGCGCACCTGGGCATCTGGTCGCGCAAGGATCCGTGGGCGCCCGGCGTGCTGGAGCCGCTGCTCGCCGGCCTTGAGCGCAAGGGATTCTGTTTCGCGACGCTGCGCGAGCACCCGGCCTACCGCGACTGGATCGCCAGGCCGCAGCCAGTCGGGCAAAAGGAGGGCAGGCGCTGATGTGGGAGACGCTGAACGGCTGGATCGGCCAGGTCGAGGGCACGCTGTTCCAGGACGTGGTGCTGCCCGTGGTCTACGACCTCGGGTTTGGCCGCTATGCCGAGGAAGCCTTCACCGGCACCGAGTGGCTGCTGGTGGGCCTGGTGCAGATCGTGGTGATGGCATTGATCCTGGGGCCGCTGGAGAAATGGCGCCCGGTCGAGCCGGTATCCGACCGCGCCGGCATCCGCACCGATATCTTCTACACGGTGATCCACCGGCTCGGGCTGTTCCGGCTGGCCATGTTCTTCCTGCTCGCGCCGCTGACCGACGCCCTGGAAGGCGACCTGCGGCTGATGGGCTGGCACCGCATCAATGTGGAAGACTGGTGGCCGGGCGTGACCTCGGTGCCGCTGATCAGCTTCTTTGTCTACCTGCTGCTGTTCGACTTCCTCGACTACTGGTACCACCGGCTGTCGCATTCGTTCCGCTGGTGGTGGCATCTGCATGCGGTGCACCACAGCCAGCGCCAGATGACGCTGTGGAGCGACAACCGCAACCACCTGCTGGACGACATGCTGCGCGATCTGGTGTTCGCGCTGGTGGCGCTGGGCGTGGGCGTGGAGCCGTCGCAGTACGTGCTGCTGGTGGCGTTGTCGCAGTTGCTGCAGAGCCTGCAGCATGCCAACGTGCGACTGCACTTCGGCGCCATCGGCGAGCGGCTGCTGATCTCGCCGCGCTTTCACCGCACCCACCACGCCGTGGGCATCGGCCATGAGGCCGACGGCGCACCGGCCAAGCTGGGCGGCTGCAACTACGGCGTGATCTTCCCGTGGTGGGACATGGTGCTCGGCACCGCGGTCTTCACCGAGACCTACCACCCGACCGGCATCCGCGACCAGTTGCCGCCGCCGCTGGGCAAGGGCCACGACTACGGCGCGGGCTTCCTGGCGCACCAGTGGTACGGCATCAAGCGGCTGCTGCGGCTGCGCTGAAACGGCGGGTCTGGAGGTAGTCCTCCACCCGCGGCGCAACACGGCGCGCCGCGGCGGCAAGCGGCGTATGCTAGTGTTCCGGGTTGCCGCCGGTCCGGCCCAGTCGGACTTCTGCCGCGCCCGGCGCCTTTCCTCCTGTCTGCCTTCGACTGCATGAACGATATCTTCCGCTCGTTTGGCCGCGCGCTGGTCAGCCAGCTGCATCCCCGCATGCTGATGCTGACCGTGCTGCCTTTCGTCCTGGCCACGCTGCTGTGGGGCGGTCTGCTCTGGTGGGGCTGGGACCCCATCATGGGCGCCACGCGCAGCTTCCTGGAAACCTCCATCCTGACCAGCTGGATCTACAGCGCGCTCGACTGGTTCGGCCTGCAATCGATGCGCACCATCGTGGCGCCGCTGTTCGTGGCGGCGCTGGCAATCCCGCTGGTGATTGCCTCGATGCTGATGTTTATCGGCGTGTTCTCGGTGCCGGCGGTGGTGCGCCACCTGGAGCGCAGCTACCCGGACCTGGCCAAGGCCCATGGCGGCAGCATCCTGGGCAGCGTGTTCCAGTCGCTGGGCAGCACGCTGGTGTTCCTGGTGCTGGTGCTGGTGACGCTGCCGCTGTGGCTGATCCCGCCGTTCTTTGCGCTGATCCCGCCGGTGCTGTGGGGCTGGCTGACCTACCGCGTGATGACATATGACGCGCTCGCCGACCACGCCAGCGCCGAAGAGCGCAAGACGCTGGTGCGCCGCCACCGCACGCCGCTGCTGGTGATCGGGGTGGCGGTGGGGCTGCTGGGCTCGGCGCCGACGCTGCTGTGGGTGTCGTCGGCGGCGGTGATCTTCCTGTTTCCGTTCGTGCTGGCCGGCACGCTGTGGCTGTATGTGCTGATCTTTATCTTCTCGGCGCTGTGGTTCGGCCACTTCTGCCTGCGCGCGCTGGCGCAGCTGCGGGCCGAGCGCGCGGCGGTGCCGGCCCAGCCGCCGGCGCATCAGCCGGACCAGCCGGCGCTTGACGGCGACGTCATCGACCTGGCGCCGAGCGACGTGCGCCGCATCGAAAATTCCTGAAGCGAGGGCAATATGGGTTTTGGCCTGATCGTCATTGGCGACGAGATCCTGTCGGGGCGGCGTGAAGACAAGCATCTGCGCCGCACCATCGAACTGCTGGGCGCGCGCGGGCTGGCGCTGGACTGGGCCGAATACGTCGGCGATGACCGAGCCCGCATCACCGCCACGCTGCGGCGCACGCTGGCCGGCCCGGACGTGGTGTTCTGCACCGGCGGCATCGGCGCCACGCCGGACGATCACACCCGCCAGTGCGTGGCCGCCGCGCTGGGCGTGCCGCTGGTGCTGCATCCCGAGGCGCGCGAACTGATTGCGCTGCGCATTGCCGAGACCGCCGGCGGCGACCCGGTCAAGGCCGACCTGAATCAGCCGGAAAACCAGCACCGCTTCAAA
Source organism: Cupriavidus sp. GA3-3 (assembly GCF_000389805.1). Lineage (NCBI taxonomy): Bacteria > Pseudomonadati > Pseudomonadota > Betaproteobacteria > Burkholderiales > Burkholderiaceae > Cupriavidus > Cupriavidus sp. GA3-3. The sequence goes on along the minus strand of NZ_KB944471.1, from coordinate 244,765 downwards.
ATGGGCGAGTTCCCCAAGGGCGCGCGCATCATTCCCAACAGCTACAACCGCATCCCGGGCTTTTCGGTCGGTCACCACCACTTCATGCCGGGATTCCCGGTGATGGCATGGCCGATGATGGAATGGGTGCTGGACCACGACTATGCGCACCTGTTCCACCAGGTGCAGCAGCAGGAGCGGGCCTTCTACGTGTTCGAGGCGCCGGAGTCCACGCTGACGCCGCTGATGGAGAAGGTCGAAGCGGCGCATCCGGGCATCCGCGTGTTCAGCCTGCCCTCGGTCGGCGACGTGCAGCGCGGCGACCGCTTCGCGCGCCGCCATATCGACCTGGGGGTCAAGGGCCCGGCCGATCTGCTGGCACCGGCCTATGCGATGCTGCTCGCAGGCGTGCAGGCGATGGGGTTCGAGATCGTGGAGCAGCCGCCGCGCGAAGTGGCGCAGGCTTAAGGCGGCACGGGCCAGAATGAGAGAAGGGGCAGCCTTGGCTGCCCCTTCTCTCATTCTGGCCCGACCGCGATCAGGCGCCGTGCCACGGCAGTCCGCGCACGCACCAGCCTTCAACAGTCTTGCGGTGGTGGTGGTCGTCGCGGTTGCCCTCGAAGCCTTCCAGCACGTCCATGGCGAAGTGGTAGCCGGCTTCGGTGGCCACGCGCGCGGCGTGCTTGGAGCGCGCCGCGCTGCGGCACAGGAACAGCACCGGCACGTCGGCCGGCACGCGTGCCCTCAGCTCTTCGACAAAGCGGGCATTCTGCGCACCGCCCGGATAGGACATCCATTCGACATGGGCGAACTGCGCATCCGGCACGTCAACGCCGCCGACCCAGTCCAGTTCGGCCTGGGTGCGCACGTCGACCAGCACGGCGGAAGGATCGTTCTGCAGCAGCGCAAAGGCTTCCTGCGGCGACAGCGCGCCAAAATACGGGAGCTGGTTCTGTTGCTGGCGCTGGCGGGCGGCCTGGAGGAGATCGTCTCGGGTGGTCATCTGCGTGACAAATTTGAGGAATGGAATTGGAGGCGGCAAAGCCGCAACGCACTATTCTATAGCGCCGGGCCGATTCGAAGCCTCATTGACTGCTGTTGGGGCGTCGGGTGACTCATTTTGGTGCATCCGCACTGTTCAAGTGCGACGCCTTGCTGAATGCACCATTGTGGTGTTTTATTAGGAGGCGCTACGCCGGAATGCGTGTAACCGGTGCGCCACTCGGCAGCCGAGCCGCTGCTTCTCTTACGCCGCCGCGGTGCGCGGTTCGCCGACGTTGCACTTTTTTCGGGCTGCCGGTGGCGGTGGGGCGTTCGCATGGCACGCTTTCTGCTAACATTCTTCGTCCTTTCGTGGCTGGTCGGGACGGCGCGGCAGAGCATGCATCGGCGCCGGTGACGACAGGCCCAAGAATTGGCTTTCTCAGACTTCCGCCGAATATCCAGGAGATTGGCATGGCCCACAGCGTTGCAGACGTGATGAAGCTGGTGAAGGAAAACGACGTCAAGTTCGTCGATTTCCGTTTCACCGATACCAAAGGCAAGGAGCAACACGTGTCCGTGCCCGTGTCGCACTTCGATGAAGACAAGTTCGAAAGCGGCCACGCCTTCGACGGTTCGTCGATCGCCGGCTGGAAGGGTATCGAAGCTTCGGACATGCTGCTGATGCCGGATTCGAACACCGCCCACATCGACCCGTTCTACGAAGAGCCGACGCTGGTGCTGTCCTGCGACGTGGTCGAGCCGTCGGACGGCAAGGGCTATGACCGCGACCCGCGTTCCATCGCCAAGCGCGCCGAAGCCTACCTGAAGAGCACCGGCCTGGGCGACACCGCTTTCTTTGGTCCGGAGCCCGAGTTCTTCATCTTCGACGGCGTGACCTGGAACGTCGACATGCAAGGCTGCTTCGTGAAGATCCATTCCGAAGAAGCCCCGTGGTCGTCGGCCAAGGAATTCGAGCACGGCAACAGCGGCCACCGTCCGGGCAAGAAGGGCGGCTACTTCCCGGTCGCCCCGATCGACACCTTCCAGGACATGCGTTCGGAAATGTGCCTGATCCTGGAATCGCTGGGCATCCCCGTTGAAGTCCACCACCACGAAGTGGCTGGCCAGGGCCAGAACGAAATCGGCACCCGCTTCAGCACGCTGGTGCAGCGCGCCGACTGGACCCAGATGCAGAAGTACGTGATCCAGAACGTCGCCCACACCTACGGCAAGACCGCCACCTTCATGCCGAAGCCGATCGTTGGCGACAACGGTTCGGGCATGCACGTGCACCAGTCCGTGTGGAAGGACGGCCAGAACCTGTTCGCGGGCAACGGCTACGCCGGCCTGTCGGAATTCGCGCTGTACTACATCGGCGGCATCATCAAGCACGCCCGTGCCCTGAATGCCATCACCAACCCGGGCACGAACTCGTACAAGCGCCTGGTGCCGGGCTTCGAAGCTCCGGTGAAGCTGGCCTACTCGGCCCGCAACCGCTCGGCTTCGATCCGCATCCCGTATGTGGCCAACCCGAAGGGCCGCCGCATCGAGACCCGCTTCCCGGATCCGCTGATGAACCCGTACCTGGGCTTCTCGGCGCTGCTGATGGCCGGCCTGGATGGCGTGATGAACAAGATCCACCCGGGCGAAGCTGCCGACAAGAACCTGTACGACCTGCCGCCGGAAGAGGATGCAAAGATCCCGACCGTGTGCTCGAGCCTGGACCAGGCGCTGGAGTACCTGGACAACGACCGCGAGTTCCTGACCCGCGGCGGCGTGTTCTCGAACTCGATGATCGATGCCTACATCGAACTGAAGATGGAAGAAGTCACGCGTTTCCGCATGACCACGCACCCGGTCGAGTTCGAAATGTACTACTCGCTGTAAGCGGCCTTTGCCCGGGAATGACGCAGGTTGTGGCCGGGCAACAGTTGCACCAGAAAGGGGCGGCTTCGGCTGTCCCTTTTTGCTTTGCTCGCTAGAATGGGGAATCGTGTTCCATCCCGTTCAAACCTAACGCCATGTTCATGGACGCCTCTTCACGCACGGCCCGCCGGACCCTGACCTTGCCCCGATCTCTGCACCAATTTCGTCTCGGATTCCCTGTTCTGGTGAGTGCCGTGGCGCTGACGCTGGGCGCGTGGGCCGGGCAGTCTTCCGCGCAGTCCTCGGACGTCTATGTCTGCACCGGGCCCAATGGCGTGCCCGAGTATCGCAATGGCAACGCGGGCAAGGGCTGCAAGAAGCTGAACCTGCCGGAGGTGGTGACGGTCCCGGGCGGGCGTATCGCTGCGCCGGCCAAGGGCGCTGGCAGCACCGCCGGCGCGGCGGCTGGCGGCACCAGCTTCCCGCGCGTGGACAGTGCCACGCAGAAGAGCCGCGACGGTGAGCGCCGCGCGGTGCTCTCGCAGGAGCTGCAGGCCGAAGAGGCCAAGCTGCAGGCGCTGCGTGCCGAGTACAACAACGGCCAGCCGGAGCGCCAGGGCAATGAGCGCAACTATCAGAAATACCTCGATCGCACGGCAGCGCTGCGCGACGACATCGCCCGCAGCGAGGCCAATGCGGCGTCGCTGCGGCGCGAGCTTGGCAATTTGAAGGACTAGTCTTATGCGTCGCCTGATTCGCGGAGTGTCGCGCAAGGCCAGCGGTGCCGACGGCGCCCGTGGCGAATCGCCGGCGGCTGATGCGGCGCCGGCCGAAGGCAGCGCCCAGGTGCTGACCATGGGCGCCGTGGCGTTCCATGCCGGCCTGGACGTAGTGGCCAACCCGGTGCTGCTGGTGCAGCAGCCGGGGCTGCGCGTCGTCTTTGCGAACCCGGCCGCTGAAGCCACCTTCGGCGTGTCGCGCAAGGGCATGGTGGAGCTGACGCTGCCTGACCTGTTCGGGCGTTCCGATGAGCTGCACAGCATGATCGACACCGTGGTCACGCGGCAGTTCGACGTGCGCCGGCAGGACCTGATCCTGCACCCGCCGCTGCAGGAGCCGGCCCATGTGCACGTGGTGATCTCCGCGCTGGAAGCGGTCGGCGACACCGTGGTGGTGGAAATCCTGCCCAATGAACAGAAGGTGCGCAGCGAACGCGAAGAACGCATCCTGGACCTGACCTCGGCCAACAAGGAACTGATCCGCAACCTGGCCCACGAAATCAAGAACCCGCTGGGCGGCATTCGCGGCGCGGCGCAGCTGCTGGAGTTCGAGCTGCCGGAGCGCTCGCTGCGCGAATACACGCAGGTCATCATCAAGGAATCGGACCGGCTGCAGACGCTGGTGGACCGGCTGCTGGAGCCGCACCGGCATCCGCATATCGTGTCCAGCCTGAATATCCACGAAGTGCTGGAGCGCGTGCGCTCGGTGGTGCTGGCGGAGTTCCCCAACGGGCTGGAGATCGTGCGCGACTACGACGCCAGCCTGCCCGAGCTGCAGGGCGACATGGAGCAACTGATCCAGGCCGTGCTCAACATCGTGCACAACGCCGCGCAGGCGCTGGCCGACCGCATGGCGCGCGGCGATGCACAGATCGTGCTGCGCACGCGCGTGGCGCGCCAGGTCACGATTGCCAAGCGCTTGTTCAAGCTGGCATTGGACTTGCATGTCATCGACAACGGCCCGGGAATTTCCGAAGACATCCGCGAACGCATCTTCTATCCGCTGGTATCGGGCAGGGATGGCGGCAGCGGACTCGGTCTCACACTCGCTCAAACCTTCGTGCAGCAGCACGAGGGCTTGATCGAATGCGAGAGCAGGCCGGGCTGTACCGACTTCCGCATCCTGCTGCCGCTGCACTAGCTTTTGCTGGCGTGCGCGAGCGATGGTGCATCCGCCGTGGCCGGGCATGCGGAAGACCAAATGACACCGAGCAGACAAGCGACGCACATGAAGCCGATCTGGATAGTCGACGACGATCAATCAATCCGCTGGGTCCTGGAAAAGGCCCTGGCCCGTGAAAGCCTGCTCTCGCGCAGCTTCACCAATGTGCGGGATGCGCTGGCCGCGCTGGAAGAAGACCAGCCCCAGGTGCTGATATCGGATATCCGCATGCCCGGCGGATCGGGCCTGGACCTGCTGCAGGCCATCAAGGCGCGGCATCCGGGCCTGCCGGTCATCGTGATGACGGCCTACTCTGACCTGGACAGCGCCGTGGCCGCGTTCCAGGGCGGTGCCTTTGAATACCTGGCCAAGCCCTTCGATGTCGACAAGGCGGTCGAGCTGATCCGCCGCGCGCTGGAAGAAAGCCTGCGCGAGGAAGAACTGGACGACCGCCTCGTCGATGCGCCCGAGATCCTCGGCCAGGCGCCGGCGATGCAGGACGTGTTCCGCGCCATCGGCCGGCTCTCGCAGTCCAACGTGACGGTGATGATCACCGGCGAGTCTGGCACCGGCAAGGAGCTGGTCGCACGCGCGCTGCACAAGCACAGCCCGCGTGCCAACGGTCCCTTTATCGCGCTCAATACCGCAGCCATCCCCAAGGACCTGCTCGAATCCGAACTGTTCGGCCATGAGCGCGGCGCCTTCACCGGTGCGCAGACCATGCGGCGCGGCCGCTTCGAGCAGGCCGAGGGCGGCACGCTGTTCCTCGACGAAATCGGCGACATGCCGTTCGACCTGCAGACGCGCCTGCTGCGCGTGCTGTCCGATGGCAACTTCTATCGTGTCGGCGGCCACAACCCCTTGCGCGCCAATGTGCGCGTGATTGCCGCCACCCACCAGAACCTGGAGCTGCGCGTCAAGGAAGGGCTGTTCCGCGAAGACTTGTTCCACCGCCTGAACGTGATCCGGCTGCGCCTGCCGCCGCTACGCGAACGCCCGGAGGACATCACGCTGCTGGCGCGTCATTTCCTGCAGAAGAGCGCCAAGGAACTGGGCGTCGAGCCCAAGCGCATGTCCGACGAAGCGCTGGCCTATGTCAGCACGCTGCCATTCCCCGGCAACGTGCGCCAGCTGGAGAACCTGTGCAACTGGCTGACCGTGATGGCGCCGGCCCAGACCATCGAGGTCAAGGACCTGCCGCGCGAGATGCTGGAAGCCGGCACCAGCGAGCCGGTCAATGCGCCGCGGCCCGAGCGCGTTGGCGAAGCGCGCGCGCCCGAGTATGAAAGCGCGCCTGACCTGGCCGACTACGGCGGCTACGCGACGACGGTGGCAGAGGCCGACACGGCCACCGCAGTCCGGCCCGCGTCCGTGGCGACGGTGGTCCCGGCCCTGGCCTCGGCCGGCTGGGAAAGCCTGCTCGCCGGCGAAGCACGGGCAATGCTCGAAGCCGGCCAGCCGGAGGTCATGGATGTGCTGACGCGCCGCTTCGAGAAGGCCGTGCTGGAGGCCGCGCTGGGTGTCACGCGCGGGCGCCGCGTCGAGGCGGCGACCCGGCTCGGGATCGGGCGCAATACCATCACGCGCAAGCTGCAGGAGCTTGGGTTCGACTGAGCCAGGGCAGGGCGGGTGACCAGAAAAACCGGCCGGGACTTTCCCGGCCGGTTTTCTTGTTTTGCGTGAGGTATTCAGCCGCGCGCTTCGACCAGCCGCTGCGCCATCTCGGCAAAGCCCTCGCCACCGGCCGCTGCGGTGATATAGGCCGGCGGCACCGGCAGCTGCGGCAGGATGTCGCGCACATTGGCCACGCCAACCGACAGCGGAAAGTGGGCGAACATGCTGGCATCGTTGGCCGAATCGCCGATAAACAGCCATTCGTCGCGGCGCGCGTCCACGTCTTCGCCCAGCAGTTCGGCCACGCACAGCCTGCTCATCGACAGCTTGTCGTGCAGGCCGAACCAGCCGTTAACATGGATCGAGCTGACCGTGGCGGTCATGCCGGCCTCGCGCATGATGGCGGCGATGCGGGCCACGGCGTCTGCAGGCAACGGCGCGACGTCCTCGGCATGGTCGATGGCCAGGTCGGCGGCATGCCAGGCCTGGTCCGAGGCCAGCGCGCAGCCCGGCACTTCGCGCACGATGCGCTGGCCCAGCGCTTCGATGCGCTCCAGGTTGCGCGCGCGCGTGGCGGCATCGTCCAGGAAGCGGGTCTGCAGGCGGCCGTTGTGCAAGTGCGAGTAGAACGCACCGTTCTCGCCGATGATGGCGTCGACCGGCCACAGCCGGGTCAGGATCTCGGCCCAGGCGATGCAGCGCCCGGTGACCGGGATCACGTGCAGGCCCGCGCGGCGCAGCCCGTCGAGCGCCAGGTAGGTCGAGGCCGGCAGCCGCCCGTCGGTGGTCAGGGTGCCGTCGATGTCGGTCAGCACGCCGCGCACGCGCTGCAGCACGGAATTAGAGAGCTTGTTCAGGGATTGCATGGCGGGCCATTGTAACCGCGGATCTGGCGGCAATTTCCCTTATTGCACTGCAAAAGGCATCGTACTGGCCATACTGGTGAATCTGCTGATTTGCTAGCTCAGGTGCGACAGGCGTAACATGCCGCTGTCACAAAAAAATCACATACTGTCGGATTTTCGACCGACCGGAACAGACAGACCAAAGGAGAGCCACCGATGTCCTTATCCCGTACCGTGCTCAAACTCGCAGCGCTGGCAGCCCTGACCGGGGCCGGCAGCGCCCACGCCGCCGTTGAAATCCAGTGGTGGCACGCCATGCAGGGCGCCCTGAACGACAAGGTGAACGAGATCGCCAACAAGTTCAACGCCAGCCAGTCCGAATACAAGGTGGTGCCGGTCAACAAGGGCAACTACGACGAAACCATGGCTGCGGGCATTGCGGCCTTCCGCGCCGGTGGCTCGCCCGCCATCCTGCAGGTGTTTGAAGTGGGCACCGCCACCATGATGAGCGCCAAGGGCGCGATCAAGCCGGTATCGGCGGTGATGAAGGACGCCGGCGAGAAGTTCGACCAGAAGGCCTATATCCCGGCGGTGGCGGGCTACTACACCTCGTCCAAGGGCGAGATGCTGTCGTTCCCGTTCAACAGCTCGACCACGGTGTTCTACTACAACAAGGACGCCTTCAAGAAGGCCGGCCTGGATCCGGAAAAGCCGCCCAAGACCTGGCCCGAGGTGATGCAGTACTCGGCCAAGCTCAAGGCCTCGGGCACCAACTGCGCCTACACCACCGACTGGCAGGGCTGGGTCCACCTGGAGAGCTTCTCGGCCTGGCACAACACGCTGTATGCGACCAAGAACAACGGCTTCGGCGGCACCGACACGCGCCTGCTCTTCAACAGCCCGCTGCACGTCAAGCACATCACCAACCTGCAGGACATGGTGAAGAAGGGCTATTTCAGCTACGGCGGGCGCAAGGCTGAGTCGCAGGCCAAGTTCTACAACGGCGAGTGCGCGATGTTCACCGGCTCGTCGGCATCGCTGGCCAATATCCGCAAGAATGCCAAGTTCGCGTTCGCGGTGGCACAGCTGCCGTATTACCCGGAGGTGCAGGGTGCCCCGCAGAACACCATCATCGGCGGCGCTTCGCTGTGGGTGATGGGCGGCAAGAAGCCCGACGAGTACAAGGGCGTGGCCAAGTTCTTCAATTTCCTGTCGCGCCCCGAGATCCAGTCTGACTGGCACCAGGCCACCGGCTACCTGCCGGTGACGATGGCCGCCTACGAGATGACGAAGAAATCGGGCTACTACGACAAGAACCCGGGTGCCGATGTGTCGGTGCAGCAGATGGTGGTCAAGACCACCGACAAGTCGCGCGGCGTGCGCCTGGGCAACATGGTGCAGATCCGCACCGTGGTGGACGAGGAACTGGAAGCCGTCTGGGCCGGCAAGAAGGAGCCCAAGGCGGCGCTGGACTCGGCCGTGGCCCGCGGCAATGATCTGCTGGAGCGCTTCCAGAAGACTGCCCGCGAGTAAGCCGGCATAGCCAGCAAGCTGATGTGACAATCGGGCGGTGGCGAAACCTCCGCCCGATTGCATTGTGGACGGCCCTGTCTCACCGATCGGGGCCCTCCGCAACTCCGTACCTAGTCCGATGCCGCGACCCGCAGCATTCGCCGGAATCCGTTCATGGAAAAACGCGTCGTTTTCCGTTCGCCGTGGCTGCCGTATCTGCTGGTGTTGCCGCAGATCGCGATCACGCTGATCTTCTTCTTCCTGCCCGCCGGGCAGGCGCTGTACCAGTCGATGCTGCAGCAGGATGCCTTCGGCATCAACCTTGAGTTCGTCGGCCTCGACAACTTCCGCATGCTGTGGAACGACCCGCTGTACGTGGAGTCGTTCCAGACCACCGCCATCTTTGCCGTGGGCGTGACCGTGGTGGGCCTGACTACCGCGCTGCTGCTGGCCTATTTTGCCGACCGCATCATCCGCGGCGCCGTCGGCTACAAGACGTTGCTGATCTGGCCGTATGCGGTGGCGCCGGCCGTGGCCGGCGTGCTGTGGATGTTCATGTTCAACCCGACGCTGGGCGTGGTGTCCTATGCGCTGCGCAAGCTCGGCGTGGAATGGAACTTCCTGCTCAATGGCGACCAGGCATTGCTGCTGGTGGTGCTGGCCGCCGCCTGGAAGCAGATCAGCTACAACTTCCTGTTCTTCCTGGCGGGTCTGCAGAGCATCCCGCGCTCGCTGATCGAGGCCGCCGCCATCGACGGCGCCGGCCCATGGCGCCGCTTCTGGTCGATCATGTTCCCGCTGCTGTCGCCGACCACCTTCTTCCTGATGGTGATCAACGTGGTCTACGCGTTCTTCGATACCTTCGCGATCATCGACGCGGTCACCCACGGCGGCCCGTTCAATTCGACCAACACGCTGGTCTACAAGGTCTTCCATGACGGCTTCCGCGGCATGGACATCGGGGGCTCGGCCGCGCAGTCGGTGGTGCTGATGGTGATCGTGATCGCGCTGACCGTGGTGCAGTTCCGCTATGTTGAACGCAAGGTCCAGTACTGACGGAGACAGCACATGGTAGAACGTCGCCCCTTCCTTGATTTCCTGAGCCATGCGGTGCTGATCCTGGGCATCGTGATCGTGGTGTTCCCGGTGTACCTGACCTTCGTTGCGTCCACGCTGACCGCCGAAGAGGTGCTGGACGCGCCGATGACGCTGATCCCAGGCAGCCACCTGATCGAGAACTATCGCACCGTGCTGTTCCAGGGCGTGGGCGAGGCCGCATCGCCTGTCTCGACCATGATGAAGAACAGCCTGATCATGGCGCTGGGCATTGCGCTGGGCAAGATCGCGATCTCGATCATCTCGGCCTTTGCCATCGTCTATTTCAAGTTCCCGCTGCGCAAGACCTTCTTCTGGCTGATCTTCATCACGCTGATGCTGCCGGTGGAGGTGCGCATCCTGCCGACCTACAAGGTGGTGTCGGACCTCGGCATGCTGGACAGTTACTTTGGCCTGACCGTCCCGATCATCGCGTCGGCCACCGCCACCTTCCTGTTCCGCCAGTTCTTCCTGACCATTCCGGACGAGCTGGCCGAGGCCGCGCGCATCGACGGCGCCGGGCCGCTGCGATTCTTCTGGGACGTGGTGCTGCCGCTGTCGCGCACCAGCATCGCCGCGCTCTTCGTGATCCAGTTTATCTACGGCTGGAACCAGTACCTGTGGCCGCTGCTGATCACCACGCAGAAGTCGATGACGCCGGTGGTGGTGGGCGTGACGCAGATGATCTCGCGCTCGGGTGACGCGGCCACCGACTGGAACCTGGTGATGGCCACCGTGATGCTGGCGATGATCCCGCCGGCGGTGGTGGTGGTGCTGATGCAGAAGTGGTTCGTCAAGGGCCTGGTCGAAACGGAAAAATAAGGCGCGGTGGCCACGAGCCACGCGCAGGACAACAGCAATGGCAAAACTGTCGCTACGCAACGTTCAGAAAACCTACGCCGGCAGCGTCCAGGTCGTGCACGGCATCGACATGGAGATCGCCGACGGCGAATTCATCGTCATCGTCGGCCCCTCGGGCTGCGGCAAGTCCACGCTGCTGCGCATGGTGGCGGGGCTGGAAACCATCACCGGCGGCGAAATCCATATCGGCGACAAGGTCGTGAATAACCTGGAGCCGGCCGAGCGGGACATCGCCATGGTGTTCCAGAACTACGCGCTCTATCCGCATATGAGCGTGTACGACAACATGGCCTACGGCCTGAAGATCCGCGGCATGGCCAAGGCCGAGATCGCGCAGCGGGTGAACCATGCCGCCGGCATCCTGGAGCTGGCGCCGCTGCTGGACCGCAAGCCGCGCCAGCTGTCGGGCGGACAGCGCCAGCGCGTGGCCATGGGCCGCGCCATCGTGCGCGAGCCGGCGGTGTTCCTGTTCGACGAGCCGCTGTCCAACCTGGACGCCAAGCTGCGCGTGCAGATGCGGCTGGAACTGAAGGAGCTGCACCGGCGCCTGGGCACCACCAGCCTGTACGTCACGCACGACCAGGTCGAGGCGATGACGCTGGCCGACCGCATGATGGTGCTCAACGCCGGACGCGTCGAGCAGATCGGCACGCCGCTGGAAGTCTATTCGCGTCCGGCCAGCACCTTCGTGGCCGGCTTTATCGGCTCGCCGCCGATGAACCTGATCCCGGTGGCGCGCAACGCCGGCGGCGACACTGGCGCGCAGATGCGCGTGGTGGCGAAGGAAGGCGAGGCCGCCAACGCCACGCTGGGGCACCTGCCGATGGGGCTGCACCTGCCGGAGCAGGCACTGCTGGGGCTGCGCCCGGAGCATATCGAGCCGTGCGCCGCGCATGAGGCCATCGCCGAAGTCGATGTGCGCGTGGTCGAGGCCCTCGGCGCGGATTCCTTTGCCTATGGCTCGCTTGGCGGACAGGCGGTGGTGGTGCGCCTGGACAGCCATGCGCACGTGCGCGCCGGCGACCGCCTGCCGGTGACGTCGTCGGCGGAGCACCTGCATTTCTTTGCGCCCGATACGGGCAAGCGCATCGAGGCCTGACATGACCAGCGTAACCGACACTGCCTGGCGGTACCCGAGCCATATCGCGCACCGCGGCGCCGGCAAGCTGGCGCCGGAGAACACGCTGGCAGCGTTTCGCCACGGCGCCGGCTTTGGCTACCGGATGTTCGAGTTCGACGTGAAGCTGTCGGCCGACGGCAAGCCGGTGCTGATGCACGACGCCACGCTGGACCGCACCACCAGCGGCCAGGGCAGGGTGGATGCGCTGACACTGGGCGAACTCGCGCAGCTGGACGCCGGCACGTGGCACAGCCCCGCCTTCGCCGGCGAGCCCGTGCCGACGCTGGCGGCCATCGCACGCTATACCCAGGCCAACGGCTTGATGGTCAATATCGAGATCAAGCCAGTGCCCGGCACCGAGGCGCGCACCGGTGCGGCGGTGGCGCTGGACGCGCAGTCGCTGTGGGCGGCTGCCGCGGTGCCGCCGTTGCTGTCATCGTTTTCTGAAGAGGCGCTGGCCGCCGCGGCGCGCGTCGCGCCGGACCTGCCGCGCGCGCTGCTGCTCGACCAGCTGCCCGCGGACTGGCTGGAGCGGCTGCGCCGGCTGGGCTGCGTGGCGCTGGATGCCAACCACCGCGAACTGGATGCCGGCGTGATCGCCGCCGCGCACGCGGCCGGTTTCCGGGTCCTCTGCTATACCGTGAACGATCCGGCGCGGGCGGCGCAGTTGCTGGCCTGGGGCCTGGACGGGCTGATCACAGACGCCGTCGACCAGATCGCGCCTTGATTCAAATTGTTGTGCGGGTGTTGCTAATTCGCTGATTGCGAACCGAATTGTCGTGGGTAGGTGTTTCGTATCGCGAAAAGTCCACATTGATCAAAGGCAATTCATGCTATTCTTAACGCCGTGAAGACTTTAGGTCCTTCCCCGCACAACTTGCCCTTTCGGGCCTTGTGAGGAAGCCATCACACGCGGCACCCAAGCGGTGCCGTTTGTGTAGGCGCCTCAGTTGGGCTCCCAAGAGTTGTTTGCGATCCGCTAACCGGTCAAGCCGTGTCGCGGAAGGTTGAATAACCCGCTGAACTCCGGCATTCCCGGAGAATAGTGAGCGTCCCATGATGCAGCAGTATCAGAGCAACTCGTACCTCTTCGGCGGTAACGCCCCGTATGTCGAAGAACTGTACGAGGCCTACCTCCAGAACCCCGCCTCGGTTCCCGACAATTGGCGCGCGTATTTCGACGCCATGCAGAACGTTCCTGCGGTCGACGGCTCGAACGGCCGGGATATCCCCCACGCCCCCATCGTTGCCTCGTTCGCCGAGCGCGCCAAGCAAGGCCCCATCAGGACCATCGTTGCCTCGGCCGATTCCGACATGGGCCGCAAGCGCGTCGCTGCCACCCAGCTGATCGCCGCCTACCGCAACATCGGTTCGCACTGGGCCGACCTGGACCCGCTCAAGCGCCAGGAGCGTCCGCCCCTGCCGGACCTGGACCCGGCGTTCTACGGCTTCTCCGAAGCAGACCTCGACATCGTCTTCAATGCCAGCAATACCTACTTTGGCAAGGAGTCGATGAGCCTGCGCGAGCTGCTCAACAACCTGCGCGAAACCTACTGCGGCACCATCGGTTTCGAATTCATGTACGTGAGCGACCAGGCGCAGAAGCGCTGGTGGCAGGAGCGCCTGGAAACCACGCGTTCCAAGCCCGTGTTCACGCTGGAAAAGAAGAAGCACATCCTGGACCGCCTGACCGCGGCTGAAGGCCTGGAGCGCTTCCTGCACACCAAGTACGTCGGCCAGAAGCGCTTCTCGCTGGAAGGCGGCGAAAGCTTCATCGCCGCCATGGACGAGCTGATCCAGCACGCCGGCAGCAAGGGCGTGCAGGAAATCGTGATCGGCATGGCCCACCGTGGCCGCCTGAACGTGCTGGTCAACACGCTGGGCAAGATGCCCGCCGACCTGTTCGCCGAATTCGAAGGCAAGCACGTCGACGACCTGCCGGCCGGTGACGTCAAGTACCACAAGGGCTTCTCGAGCGATGTCTCGACCGAAGGCGGCCCGGTCCACCTGTCGCTGGCGTTCAACCCGTCGCACCTGGAAATCGTCAACCCGGTGGTCGAAGGCTCGGCCAAGGCCCGCCAGGAACGCCGCGGCGAAGTCGGCCACAAGGAAGTGCTGCCGGTGCAGGTGCACGGCGACGCGGCCTTTGCCGGCCAGGGCGTGGTGATGGAGACGCTGAACCTCGCGCAGACCCGCGGCTACGGCACGGGCGGCTCGATGCACATCGTCATCAACAACCAGATCGGCTTCACTACCTCCGACCCGCGCGACGCGCGTTCGACGCTGTACTGCACGGACGTGGTCAAGATGATCGAGGCCCCGGTGCTGCACGTGAACGGCGACGATCCCGAAGCCGTGGTGTACGCCATGCAGCTGGCCGTGGACTTCCGCATGGAGTTCAAGAAGGATGTCGTGGTCGACATCATCTGCTTCCGCAAGCTGGGCCACAACGAGCAGGACACCCCGGCGGTCACGCAGCCGCTGATGTACAAGAAGATCGCCCAGCACCCCGGCACGCGCAAGCTGTACGCTGACAAGCTGGCCGCGCAGAACCTGGTCCCGGCCGAGTTCGGCGACGAGAAGGTCAAGGCATACCGCGCCGCGATGGACGCCGGCAAGCACACCGCCGACCCCGTCCTGTCGAACTTCAAGAACAAGTTCGCCGTGGACTGGATGCCGTTCCTGAACCGCAAGTGGACCGACGCCGCCGACACCGCCGTGCCGGTGACCGAGCTCAAGCGCCTGGCCGAACGCATCACCACCACGCCTGAGACCCTGAAGCTGCACCCGCTGGTGGAGAAGGTCGTCAAGGACCGCGCCAACATGGGCCGCGGCGACCAGCCGCTGGACTGGGGCATGGGTGAGCACCTGGCCTTCGCCTCGCTGGTGTCGTCGGGCTACCCGGTGCGTATCACCGGCCAGGACGCTGGCCGCGGCACCTTCACCCACCGCCACGCCGTGCTGCACGACCAGGCCCGCGAGCGCTGGGATGCCGGCAGCTACGTGCCGCTGCAGAACGTGTCGGAAAACCAGGCACCGTTCACGGTGATCGACTCGGTGCTGTCCGAAGAGGCCGTGCTCGGCTTCGAATACGGCTACTCGGCCGCCGAACCGAACGCGCTGGTGATCTGGGAAGCCCAGTTCGGCGACTTCGTCAACGGCGCCCAGGTGGTGATCGACCAGTTCATCTCGTCGGGTGAAGTAAAGTGGGGCCGTGCCTCGGGCCTGACGCTGATGCTGCCGCACGGCTACGAAGGCCAGGGCCCGGAACACAGCTCGGCCCGTATCGAGCGCTTCCTGCAGCTTTGCGCGGACCACAACATGCAGGTCTGCCAGCCGACCACGCCGGCCCAGATCTTCCACCTGCTGCGCCGACAGATGATCCGTCTGTTCCGCAAGCCGCTGGTGATCATGACGCCGAAGTCGCTGCTGCGTAACAAGGACGCTGTGTCGCCGCTGTCGGACCTGGCCAAGGGCCACTTCGAGACGGTCATCCCTGACCACGAAGAGCTCAACGCCAGCAAGGTCAAGCGCGTCATCATGTGCTCGGGCAAGGTCTACTACGACCTGGTCAACACGCGCAAGGAACGCGAGGCCAATGATACGGCGGTGATCCGCCTGGAACAGCTGTATCCGTTCCCGCACAAGGCTGTGGCAGCAGAACTCAAGAAGTATCCGAACGCCACCGAAATCGTGTGGTGCCAGGACGAGCCGCAGAACCAGGGTGCCTGGTTCTTCGTGCAGCACTACATCATGGAAAACATGACGGATGGCCAGAAGCTCGGTTATGCCGGTCGTCCCGCTTCGGCTTCGCCGGCAGTGGGCTACTACGCAAAGCACAACGAGCAACAGAAGGCGCTGCTGGAGGCTGCCTTCGCCAAGCTCAAGGGCTTTGTTCTGACCAAGTAATCAAGCGGCAGCTACGGCGGCGCGCGCAGACGGCCGCCGTGGCATAGCCAGCATAAAGACAACACGCATAACACGAGGAATTCACAACCATGGCTATCGTTGACGTCAAGGTTCCGCAGCTCTCCGAATCGGTCGCCGAAGCGACCATGCTCAACTGGAAGAAGAAGCCGGGCGAGGCTGTTGCACAGGACGAAATCCTGATCGAGATCGAAACCGACAAGGTCGTGCTGGAAGTGCCGGCCCCGTCGGCTGGTGTCCTGTCGATTATCGTCAAGAACGACGGCGACACCGTCGTGGCCGATGAGATCATCGCCAAGATCGACACCGAAGCCACCGCTGGCGCCGCCGCACCGGCTGCTGCCGCTCCGGCACCTGCCGCCGCTGCCCCGGCACCTGCCGCTGCTGTCGCCGCTCCGGCCGCCGCAGGTGGTGTGGCGATGCCGTCGGCTGCCAAGCTGATGGCAGAAGCCGGCCTGTCGGCTGGCCAGGTTGCAGGCACCGGCAAGGACGGCCGCATCACCAAGGGTGACGCGCTGGCCGCTGCTGCTGCCCCGGCCGCCAAGGCTGCTCCGGCTCCGGCTGCCGCCAAGCCGGCGCTGCAGCAGGTTTCGGCCCCGGTTGACTTTGCCGCGCTGGGCGACCGCCCGGAAGAGCGCGTGCCGATGAGCCGTCTGCGCGCCCGTATCGCCGAGCGCCTGCTGCAATCGCAATCGACCAACGCCATCCTCACCACCTTCAATGAAGTGAACATGAAGCCGGTGATGGACCTGCGCAACAAGTACAAGGACCGCTTCGAGAAGGAACACGGCGTCAAGCTGGGCTTCATGTCGTTCTTCGTCAAGGCCGCGGTGCACGCGCTGAAGAAGTTCCCGCTGATCAATGCTTCGATCGACGGCAACGACATTGTCTACCACGGCTACTTCGACATCGGCATCGCCGTGGGTTCGCCGCGTGGCCTGGTGGTGCCCATCCTGCGCAATGCCGACCAGATGAGCCTGGCCGACATCGAGAAGAAGATTGCCGAGTTCGGCGTCAAGGCCCGTGACGGCAAGCTGTCGCTGGAAGAACTGACCGGCGGTACCTTCTCGATCTCCAACGGCGGCGTGTTCGGTTCGATGCTGTCGACCCCGATCATCAACCCGCCGCAATCGGCCATCCTGGGCGTGCACGCCACCAAGGACCGCCCGGTGGTGGAAGACGGCCAGATCGTGATCCGCCCGATGAACTACCTGGCGATGTCTTATGACCACCGCATCATCGACGGCCGTGAAGCCGTGCTGGGCCTGGTGGCCATGAAGGACGCGCTGGAAGATCCGGCCCGCCTGCTGCTGGACCTGTAATTAACGGTCCCCCCGCGCACGCCTGCCGTGCGCGGGGCGCGCTTCCCCCGTGATGAAGGCGCGCCGGCACAAGCTGTCGCCGGCGCCCACAAAGGAATTTCCATGAGCAAACAATTCGACGTGCTGGTGATCGGCGCCGGCCCCGGCGGCTACATCGCCGCCATCCGCGCCGGCCAGCTGGGCCTGAACGTGGCCTGCTGCGAAGGCAATCCGTATGACGATCCCAAGGGCGAAGCCCGCCTGGGCGGCACCTGTCTGAACGTGGGCTGCATCCCCTCCAAGGCGCTGCTGGCTTCCTCGGAGGAGTTCGAGAACGTCCAGCACCACCTGGGCGACCACGGCATCACCGTGGGCGACGTCAAGGTCGACGTGGCCAAGATGCTCAAGCGCAAGGACGACATCGTTGGCAAGATGACCAAGGGCATCGAGTTCCTGTTCCGCAAGAACAAGGTGACGCTGCTCAAGGGCTACGGCAAGTTCGTCGGCAAGAGCGCCGAGGGCTTCCAGGTCGACGTTGCCGGTGAAGTCGTGACCGCCAAGCAGGTCATCATCGCCACCGGTTCGAAGGCTCGCCACCTGCCGGGCATCAAGGTCGACAATGACCTGGTCAGCGATAACGAGGGCGCGCTCAAGTTCCCCGCAGTGCCGAAGAAGCTGGGCGTGATCGGTGCCGGCGTGATCGGCCTGGAACTGGGCTCGGTGTGGCGCCGCCTGGGCTCCGATGTGACCGTGCTGGAAGCGCTGCCCGCGTTTCTGGGCGCCGCCGACGAAGGCGTGGCCAAGGAAGCGCAGAAGCAGCTGACCAAGCAGGGCCTGAAGTTCAGCCTCGGCGTGAACGTCAACGAAGTGACGACCGGCAAGAACGGCGTGACCGTCAAGTACACCGACAAGGACGGCAAGGCGCAGACCCTGGAGGTCGATCGCCTGATCGTGTCGGTTGGCCGCGTGCCCAATACCGACAACCTGGGCCTGGACGCCGTCGGCCTGGCCGCGGACCAGCGCGGCTTCATCGAGGTGGACGACCACTGCGCCACTAAGGTGCCGGGCCTGTGGGCCATCGGCGACGTGGTGCGCGGCCCGATGCTGGCGCACAAGGCCGAGGACGAAGGCGTGGCCGTGGCCGAGCGCATCGCCGGCCAGAAGCCGCATATCGACTACAACTGCGTTCCGTGGGTGATCTACACCTTCCCGGAAATCGCATGGGTAGGCAAGACCGAAGCCCAGCTCAAGGCCGAAGGCCGCGAGTACAAGGCCGGCCAGTTCCCGTTCATGGCCAACGGCCGTGCACTGGGCATGGGCCACGCCGACGGCTTCGTCAAGATGCTGGCCGACGCCAAGACCGACGAGATCCTGGGCGTGCACATCGTTGCCGCCAACGCCTCGGACCTGATCGCCGAAGCCGTGGTGGCGATGGAGTTCAAGGCCGCCAGCGAGGATATCGGCCGCGTCTGCCACCCGCACCCGTCGATGTCGGAAGTCATGCGCGAAGCCGCGCTGGCCGTCGACAAGCGTCAGCTTAATATGTAAGGCGCATGCTTCGCATTGCCTGAGTACCGGCGCGCCGCATCCGCGGCGCGCCGTTTTCACTTGCGGCCCGTGCCGCAGGAACCCGTCAGCATGAACGTCACCGAGTACTACGAGAAGGAACTGAAGGAGCGCGGCTACCAGTCCGACGAAGCGCAATTGCGTGCCGTGGCCCGGCTGCAGCAGTGCTACGACGAATGGGTGGCCTACAAGAGCCGCCGCAACAATGCGCTGAAGAAGCTGCTGGTCCGTCCCGACGTGCCCAAGGGCGTCTACCTGTGGGGTGGGGTGGGGCGCGGCAAGTCCTTCCTGATGGACAGCTTCTATACCTGCGTGCCGGTGGTGCGCAAGACGCGGCTGCATTTCCATGAGTTCATGCGCGAGGTCCATCGCCAGCTCGAAGAGCTGCGCGGCCGTCCCGATCCGCTGGATGAGCTGGCCAGACGCATCGCGCGCCGCTTCCGGCTGATCTGCTTCGATGAATTCCACGTCAGCGACGTCGCCGACGCGATGATCCTGCATCGGCTGCTGCAGCAGATGTTCGAGAACGGCGTGCAGTTCGTGATGACCTCCAACTACCGCCCGGACCTGCTGTATCCGGATGGCCTGCACCGCGACCGCGTGCTGCCGGCCATCGCGCTGCTGCAGCAGAAGCTCGACGTGCTCAACGTCGACGCGGGCATCGACTATCGCAAGCGCGCGCTGGAGCAGGTGCAGGCGTACCACACGCCGCTCGGCGCCAAGGCCAGTTCCGCGCTGCGCGACGCCTTCACCTCGATCGCCGGCGTGGCCGACGAGTCGCCGCTGCTGCATATCGAGCATCGCGAGTTGCGTGCGCTGCGCAAGGCCAACGGCGTGGTGTGGTTCGACTTTGCCACGCTGTGCGGCGGCCCGCGCTCACAGAACGACTACCTGGAGCTGGCGTCCCAGTTCCACACCGTGATCCTGTCCGACGTGCCGCGCATGACGCCGCGCATGTCGTCCGAGGCACGCCGCTTCACCTGGCTGATCGATGTCTTCTACGACCACAAGGTCAAGCTGCTGATGTCGGCGGAAGTGCCCGCGGACGAACTCTACACCGAAGGCCAGATGGCCAATGAGTTCCATCGGACCGTATCGCGCATCATCGAGATGCAATCGCGCGAATACCTGGAATCCGAGCGCCGCACCATGGATACCACGCTCACCTGAGCGTTGTTTTCCGGCCCGGCGCGACGATTGCCGGGCCGCATTGACCTATATCAAGGTCGATTCGGGGGCCCGCATATACCCTCCATCGGGTAGAAAAAGGTTCCCATGTCGTCGCCCCCAGTCACCAGTCCTTCAGCCAGCTTACTGGCACCATACCCGCCGTCCGCGCTCCGTGATGCCTTGGGCCCGGCTGCCGACGCCGGTGCGCGGCTGGCCTGCTTCCATTGCGGCCTGCCCGTCACGGACACCGAGCCGCTTGCCGCCGAGCTGGACGGCAGCCGCCGGGTGTTCTGCTGCGGCGGTTGCCAGGCATTGGCGCAGACCCTCCATGCGGCCGGCTTTGCGCACCTGTACGGGGATGAAGCCCGCTTCGCCCGCCCCATCGACGACGACGCCCGTCGCGAGGCCGAACCGATCTGGGCCGCCTACGACACCCCTGAGTTGCGCGCCCAGTTTGTCCGCCCGCTGGACAGCGGCCGCGCCGAGATCACGCTGGCGCCAGAGAACATCCGCTGTGCCGCTTGCGCGTGGCTGATCGAACAGCACCTGAGCCGCCAGCCGGGCGTTGAGTCCGCGGTCGCCAATGTCGCCACGCGGCGCGTGGTGGTGCGCTGGCGCGATGGCGCCCAGACGGTGGCGGGGCTGCTGGCCGCGCTGGCTGGCATCGGCTACATGGCCTGGCCGTTCGAAGTCTCGCGCACCGACCAGCAGGACCGCCGCGCGCGCCGCGGGCTGCTGATGCGCATGGCGGTGGCCATGCTCGGCATGATGCAGGTCATGATGTATGCGTGGCCGATCTACACGCACGAGGCCACCATCGACCCTGGCCAGCTCCAGCTGATGCGCTGGGCCAGCTTCGCCCTGACGCTGCCGGTGGTGTTCTATGCCGCCTCGCCGATCTTTGCCGGTGCCTGGCGCAGCCTGCGCCAGCGCCACATGGGTATGGACGTGCCGGTGGCGATCGGCATCGGCGCCGGCTTTGCCGCCAGCGCGCTGGCCACGGTGCGCGGAGTGGGTGAGGTGTATTTCGATTCGGTGACGATGTTCGTCGCCTTCCTGCTGCTGGCCCGCTACCTGGAACTGCGCGTGCGCCAGGCCTCGCGCAGCGGCGCCGAGATGCTGGCGCGCCAGCTGCCGGCCACCTGCGAACGGCTGGTCGCGACGGGTGAGGCCGGCGAGCGTGTGCCGGTCGCGCGCCTGCGTGCGGGCGATCTGATCCGCGTCAAGGCCGGCGAGATCGTTCCCGCCGATGGCGCCGTGGTGGCGGGCGCGAGCGAACTCGACGAATCCATGCTGACCGGCGAGAGCCGCCCGGTGCGCCGCGCCGCCGGCGAGACCGTGCTGGCCGGCAGCTTCAATACGGCAAGCCCGCTCGAACTGCGGATCACGCGCGTCGGCGCCGGCACCCGCCTGGCCGAGATCGTCGCGGTGCTGGACCGCGCGCTGGCTGAAAAGCCGCGCCTTGCCACGCTGGCCGACCGCGTCGCGGGCTGGTTCGTGGCGACGCTGCTGGGGCTGGCGGCGCTGACCGGGCTGGTATGGGGCCTCTGGATCGATCCGTCGCGCGCCTTGCTGGTGACGATTGCGGTGCTGGTGGTCAGTTGCCCGTGCGCCTTGTCGCTGGCCACGCCGGCCGCGCTGGCCGCGGCCGGTGCGGCGCTGTCGCGCCGCGGCGTGCTGCTGACACGCGGCCACGCGCTGGAGACGCTGGCGCGCGTCACCGACGTGGTGCTCGACAAGACCGGCACGCTGACCGAAGGGCGCTTTGCCGTGGCCGCGGTCGAGCCGCTGGCTGACGCCGATCGGACCCGATGCCAGGCGCTGGCCACCGCGATGGAGCGCGGTGGCGAACATCCGATCGCGCGCGCGCTGGTGGCCGCGGCGCAGGGTAACTCCGGCATGTCGCTCCAGGTGTCCGACATGCGCAACGTCCCGGGTCAGGGCCTGGAGGCGATCGTCGATGGCCAACGCCTGCGGCTCGGCCGCGCCGACTTTGTCGCGGCGCTGGCGCCCGACAGCGGCCAGGCACCGGACACCTGGCGCAGCGACGCGGACCATCCTGGCGCCACCGTGGTGTGGCTGGGCGCGCCAGCGGGTCCGCTGGCGCGCTTCGTCCTGGCCGATGTGGAGCGGACGCAGACGCCGCAGTTGCTCGTGCGGCTGCGTGAACTTGGCGTGCGCTGCCACCTGGTATCGGGCGATCACGCCGAAGCGGTCCACTGGTGGGCGTCGCACTTCGGCATAGCCTGCGTAGCCGGCGCGGTCACCCCGGAAGGCAAGCGCGACTACGTCGCGCGGCTGCAGCAGGGCGGGGCGGTGGTGCTGGCCGTGGGCGATGGCATCAACGATGCGCCGGTGCTGGCGCAGGCCCAGGTGTCGATCGCCATCGGCAGCGGCGCGCCGCTGGCCCAGGCCGGTGCGGACGCGGTGCTGACGCACGGCGGCGTGGCCGAGATCGCCACCGCACTGGCGGTGTCGCGCCGGACGCGCCGGGTGGTGCGCCAGAACCTGGGCTGGGCCTTCTTCTACAACGTCGTGGCCATCCCGCTCGCAGCGACGGGGCTGGTCACGGCCTGGATGGCCGGCATCGGCATGTCGCTGTCGTCGTTGCTGGTAGTGGCCAATGCCTGGCGCCTGCTGCGCGCCGGCAAGCCGCGCCACAAGGGAGTCTGACAGATGGAAACGCTTTACCTGCTGGTGCCGATGAGCCTGGTGCTTGTCGTGGTCATCGCGGGCGCGCTGTGGTGGGCCCTCCATGCCGGGCAGTACGACGACCTGGACCGGCCCGCCGAATCGATCCTGCTGGACAACGACAAGCCATGAACCCGCCGCGCGGCGCGCCCTCCGACCGGGGCCCAGCACGCAGGTTCCATGCATGCCCTGAGCGACTTGATAAAGATCAACGCACACGCAGCATGGTTTTTCTAAAGTCACACTGTCAGTAGGTTTTTTCTTTTCTCTAAGCTTTGGGGGTCTGAATGGATGTCACTGCCGCGTCTTCACGCGTCGACACCTTCAATTACGGCGTCGTAAGACAGTTCGCTGTCATGACGGTAGTCTGGGGGATCGTCGGCATGGCCGTCGGCGTGCTGCTGGCAGCACAGCTGATCTGGCCCGAACTCAACTTCAACACACCCTGGCTGTCGTTTGGCCGGCTGCGGCCGTTGCATACCAATGCGGTGATCTTCGCCTTCGGCGGCAGCGCGCTGTTCGCGACCTCGTACTACGTGGTCCAGCGCACCTGCCAGGCCCGCCTGTTCTGCGGCCCGCTGGCCGCGTTCACGTTCTGGGGCTGGCAACTGGTCATCGTCGCCGCCGCCATCACGCTGCCGCTGGGGATCACCAGCTCCAAGGAATACGCGGAACTGGAATGGCCGATCGACCTGCTGATCACCGCGGTCTGGGTGGCCTACGCGATCGTGTTCTTCGGCACCATCGTCAAGCGCAAGACCCGGCATATCTACGTCGCCAACTGGTTCTTCGGCGCCTACATCCTGACCATCGCGCTGCTGCACATCGTCAACAACATCGAGATGCCGGTGTCGCTGTGGAAGTCCTACTCGGCCTATGCCGGCGTGCAGGACGCGATGATCCAGTGGTGGTACGGCCATAACGCCGTGGGCTTCTTCCTGACCACCAGCTTCCTGGGGATGATGTACTACTTCATTCCCAAGCAGGCCGAGCGCCCGATCTACTCCTACCGCCTGTCCATCGTCCACTTCTGGGCGCTGAATTTCACCTACATGTGGGCCGGCCCGCACCACCTGCAGTACACCGCGCTGCCGGACTGGGCACAGTCGCTGGGCATGGTGTTCTCGCTGATCCTGCTGGCGCCGTCGTGGGGCGGCATGATCAACGGCATCATGACCCTGTCGGGGGCCTGGCACAAGCTGCGCACCGACCCCATCCTGAAGTTCCTGGTGGTGGCGCTGTCGTTCTACGGCATGGCCACGTTCGAAGGCTCGATGATGTCGATCAAGACCGTCAACGCGCTCTCGCACTACACGGACTGGACCATCGGTCACGTGCACTCGGGCGCGCTGGGCTGGGTCGCGATGATCTCGATCGGCTCGCTCTACTACCTGATTCCGCGTCTGTTCGGCGAGAAGCAGATGTACAGCGTCCGGCTGATCGAGTGGCACTTCTGGATCGCGACCATTGGCGTGGTGCTGTATATCGCCTCGATGTGGATCGCCGGGGTGATGGAAGGCCTGATGTGGCGCGCCACGCAGCCTGACGGCACGCTGACCTATGCCTTCGTCGAAGCGGTCAAGGCCAAGTACCCGTTCTACCTGATTCGCTTGCTGGGTGGCCTGTGCTTCCTGTCCGGCATGCTGCTGATGGCCTACAACGTGCTCAAGACCATTGTCGGCAAGCCCGCCGTGGATGCGCCGATTCCGGCCAGCATCACTGCCTCTGCCCACTGATCAATCCAGGATAGAAAGATGTCCGACAAACAACGCTTCTTTTCCCACGAAACGCTGGAGAAGAACATCGGCTGGCTGATCATCTGCACGATCCTCGTGGTCAGCATTGCGGGTCTGGTCCAGATCGTGCCGCTGTTCTTCCAGCACTCCACCACCGAGCCGGATCCGGGCATCACCCCGTATTCGCCGCTGCGGCTGATGGGCCGCGATATCTATATCCGTGAAGGCTGCGTCGGCTGCCACTCGCAGCAGGTCCGCACGCTGCAGGCCGAGACCGAGCGCTACGGCCACTTCTCCACGGCGGGCGAGTCGGTCTACGACCACCCGTTCCTGTGGGGCTCCAAGCGCACCGGTCCCGACCTGGCGCGCGTGGGCGGGCGCTACTCGGATGACTGGCAGCGCATCCACCTGCGCAATCCGCGCGACGTGGTGCCGGAATCCGTGATGCCATCGTACCCGTGGCTGGAAAAGGCCGAGCTGCCCACCAACGACATCCAGGCCCGCATGCGCGCGCTGGTGCGCCTGGGCGTGCCGTACACGGATGCCGAGATCGCCAAGGCACCGGACGAGCTCAAGGGCAAGACCGAAGAAGATGCGCTGGTTGCCTACCTGCAAGGCCTGGGCACCAACCGCCGCAACGTCCGCGTGGATTCCGCCGCGGCTGCGGCACCCAAGGAGTAAGCCATGGCCATGATCACTGCCATTGCGACCGTCGTGTCGATGGTCGTCTTCCTGGGGATCTGCTGGTGGGCCTGGTCCGCCGGCCGGCAGGCCGCTAACCGGGAATCCGCCATGCTGCCGTTCGCGCTGCCTGACGAAACCACGACAACATCGAGCCGGAACACCTAGCCATGAGCGATTTCATTTCCGAATTCTGGAGTTATTACATTGCCGCTATCGCGCTCATCGGCATCGTCTGGTGCGTGTGGCTGCTGTTCTCGCAACGCAAGGTCGCCAAGACCGCCGGCGGCACTGAAGACACCGGCCATGTCTGGGACGGTGACCTGCGCGAGCTGAACAACCCGTTGCCGCGCTGGTGGATGTGGATGTTCCTGCTGGCCTGCATCTTCAGCCTGGCCTACCTGGTGCTGTATCCGGGACTGGGTTCGTATGCCGGCGTGCTGAAGTTCTCCACGCAGGGCGAACTTGCCGCGCACCGCGCGGCGCAGGAGAAAATGCAGAACGAGATCTACTCCAAGTACCTGAAGATGGACGTCAAGCAGGTGGCGGCGGATCCGCAGGCGCGCGAGATCGGCCAGCGCCTGTTCCTGAACTACTGCGCACAATGCCACGGCTCGGACGCGCGCGGCAGCCGCGGCTTTCCGAACCTGACAGACAGCGACTGGCTCTATGGTGGCGAACCCGACATCATCCAGCAGACCATCACCAAGGGCCGCAATGGCGTGATGCCGCCGTTTGCCGCGGCCATCGACGCCAAGCAGGCGGGCGACGTGGCGCAATACGTGCGCTCGCTGTCGGGCCTGTCGTCGGACCCGATCCGTGCGTCGCGTGGCGAGGGCGCCTTCAAGACGACCTGCGTGGCATGCCACGGCGCCGGCGGCAAGGGCAACCAGGCGCTCGGCGCGCCCAACCTGGCGGACAACGTCTGGCTGTATGGCAGCTCGGAAGGCAGTATCGTCGACGCAATCCTGAAGGGCCATAACAACCACATGCCTGCGCATGAGGAGATCCTGACGCCTGAACGCATCCGGATGCTGACGGCCTATGTCTGGGGTCTGTCCAATACTGGGGGCGGAGCCGGGCAATGACCGACGACTCATGTGAGCGGGCGCTGGCAGCTCGCGGGAGAGCATGCCCATGAACGCACCCGGGACCGAAGAAATGGCCCGGGCGGCCGACCTGCAACGGTCGGCCGCTGCGCCGGGCGAGACCTCTGACGAAACGCTCTACGAGGTCCGCCGCAAGATCTACCCGCGCTCGGTGACGGGCGCATTCTCCAGCTGGCGGGTCTGGCTGGTGATCCTGACCCAGCTGATCTACTACGGCACGCCCTGGCTCCAATGGAATGGCCGCCAGGCCGTGCTGTTTGACCTTGGCGAGCGCAAGTTCTACATCTTCGGGCTGGTGCTGTGGCCGCAGGACGTCATCTACCTGGCGGTGCTGCTGGTCATCTCGGCGCTGGCGCTGTTCCTGTTCACGGCGATCGCGGGGCGGCTGTTCTGCGGCTATGCCTGTCCGCAGACGGTCTACACCGAGATCTTCATGTGGATCGAGCGGCGGGTCGAAGGCGACCGCATCGCCCGCATCCGGCTCGATGGCGATCCGTGGAGCCTGCGCAAGTTCCGTCTCAAGGCGACCAAGCACTTCCTGTGGGTGCTGATTGCGCTCTGGACCGGCTTTACCTTCATCGGCTATTTCGCACCGATCCGCGAACTGGGCGGCGAGGTGCTCAGCCTGTCGCTGGGGCCGTGGCAGTCGTTCTGGATGCTGTTCTACGCGTTCGCCACCTGGGGCAATGCGGGCTTCATGCGCGAGCAGGTGTGCAAGTACATGTGCCCGTATGCGCGTTTCCAGAGCGTGATGGTGGATCGCGATACCTATGTCGTGACCTACGACGTCGGCCGCGGCGAGCCGCGCGGAAGCCGGTCGCGCAAGACCGACCACCACAAGGCGGGGCTTGGCGACTGCGTCAACTGCAGCATCTGCGTGCAGGTGTGCCCGACGGGCATCGATATCCGCGACGGCCTGCAGTACGAGTGCATCGGCTGCGGCGCCTGCATCGACGCCTGCGACCAGGTCATGGACAAGATGGAATATCCGCGCGGCCTGATCCGGTACACCTCGGAAAACGCGATGCGCAAGGGCTTGTCCGCGGCGGCATCACGCAAGCGCCTGCTGCGCCCGCGCGTGGTCATTTATTCCGTGATCTGGGTGGCGTTGCTGGCCGGGTTCATGGCTTCGATCGCGCTGCGCACGCCGCTGAAGGTCGACATCATCCGCGACCGTGGTGCGCTCGGCCGTGAAGTGGAAGGCCGCTGGATCGAGAATGTCTATCGCCTGCAGCTGATCAACACCACCGAAGCGCCGATGCAGATCAGCGTGCGCGCCGACAGCGACGAACTGAAGAACCTGACCGTGGAATACGACAAGCAGGCCGAATCGCTGGCGCCGACGTCCAACCGGTTGCTGCCGATCCGGATCCGCGTGCCGATCGAGGCCGCGGCGCAGGGCACGCACAAGATCAACGTGACGGTGACGAGCGAAGGCACGGAGCGGGGGCATGCCGAAATCCGGCAATCCACCAGTTTCATCGTGCCGCGCGATTTGTGAAGCTAGGTCGTCAAGATGAAGGGGGCAAGATGAGTCAGCAAGGCAATCCGTGGTGGAAGGAGCCGTGGCCGTGGCTGTTGATGAGCGGCCCGCTGGTGGCGATGGTGGCGTGTGGCGTGACGATCTGGCTGGCATCCACGCATCCGGACATGCCGGTGCAGGGTGCAACGCGCCATGGCCTGGTGGTCGAGAAGGCCGACGCCGCGCCGCCCAAGGCTGCCGCTGTGAGGCAGCCATGAGGTTGCGCTGGCTGATGTGGGTACTCTGGCCGGCGTTCCTGATGGCCGGGTTCGCGACCGCGACGGTGTTTTCGGTGGTGGATCCCGGTGACCTGAACTTCTTCGGCCAGCCGATCGAAGCGTCCCGCGAATCGGTCTACACCGTTGGTTTCCTGATGGCCTGGGTGTTCTGCGCGTTGTCCAGCGGACTGACGCTCTACACCATGCCGACGCGGCTCAGCGATACCGACGAACTGGAATAAGCGGATCGGTGTGAGGTCTGCGCTGCCATGTCCGCATGCGGTACCTGGCAGCGCCTTGGCCGCTTAGCAGGAGCGGCTGTAGAGCTGCTTGATGCCGTCGATGTCCACGAGCTTGACGTGGCGCTGGCGAATCTGGATCAGGCCGGCTTCGGCAAAGCGGGAGAACAGGCGGCTGACGGTTTCGAGCTTCAGGCCCAGGTAGCTGCCGATCTCTTCGCGGCTCATGCGCATCACGAACTCGGACGCCGAATAGCCGCGTGCCGACAGGCGCTCAGAGAGGTTGATCAGGAAGGCGGCAAGCCGTTCCTCGGCGCGCATCGAGCCCAGCGTGACCAGCATCAGTTGGTCATGCGTGATTTCCTTGCCCATCAGGCGCAGGAACTGCTGCTGCAGCGACGGCAGGTCTGCCGACAGGGACTGCAACTCGCTCATGCGGACCACGCAGACTTCGGTGTCCTCCAGCGCGGCGGCATCGGAGGCATGCTGCATCTCGCCCAGCCCGTCGAGACCGACAATTTCGCCGGGCAGGTGGAAGCCGGTAATCTGCGAGCGGCCGTCTTCAGTGGTGACGTGGGTCTTGAGCGTGCCAAAGCGCACGGCATAGACCGCGGTGAGCGGATCGCCCATGCGATACAGGGTTTCACCCTTGTGCACACGGATGCGTTCCTGAACCAGCGTGTCCATCTTGGCGAGGTCTTGCTGCGACATGCCGACCGGAAGGCACAGCTGCCCCATCGCACAGGTGGAGCAGCGTGGTGACATCTCGGTAATGGGAATGGAGGTGAGCAATTGGAACCTGCTAGAAATGGCAGCGAGGGCGCGATAACGGCATTTTACCGTGCGATGTGATGTGGTAGGGAGTGAGAATTGACACTTGGCGTACTGATCAGCGTTTTTCTGCTGGCTTTGCTGGGCGGGGTCCACTGCGCCGCCATGTGCGGCGGCGTGGCGCTGGCCGTGGAGCAGCGTCACGGCGCGGCGGCGACGATCAGTCTGGTGCCCAGCCGTGCCGCCTGGCTCGGCGAGTTGCTGATAATGCACCTGGGCCGGATCTCGACCTATATGCTGCTTGGGGCCGCGCTAGGCGCGGTCGGTGCTTCGGCGTGGAAACAGGACTATCTGCCGGTGCAGCGCTGGCTGTTCGGCGCGGGCAGCGTCATGCTGCTGGGGTCGGGCTGGCGGTTGCTGCGCGGCAACACGTTTACCGTCGACTGGCTGGAGCGGCTGGCGTCGCGTGCCAGCGCAGCGGTGGCGCGCCGGCTGGGTGGCGTGGCACGCGGCATGCCGTCCTTTGTGCGCGCACGCGGCTGCCTGGCGCGGCGATACGGCGTGGGCCTGGCGTGGGGGCTGGTGCCGTGCGGCATGGTCTATGGGGCGCTCACGCTCGCGCTGCTGGCGGGCAATGCGGCGTCCGGCGCACTCGTGATGGGCGTGTTCGGGCTCGGCACACTGCCTAACCTGCTGGTGCTCTCCGGCCTGTCAGGCTATTTGCGTACGCTGTCGCGACGTCCCGGCGTGCGACTGGGGGCCGGCCTGGCGGTAATGGCGTTCGGCGGCCTTGGCATTGCGCGAGCGGTGCTGTTGCCACATTCGCTGGCCGAGCATGGATTCTGCCTGGTGTTCTGAGGCGCCGGCGCTGCGCCGGCAACGGATGATGGTTGCAGGCGGGGGCGGGAATGCCATACAATCGCCAACATTGCGGTATCGCGCGGTGTCTTGTGAGCCGCGGTAAGCAGCGGGCGAGCAGCGCCAGGCGGCCTTCATACCAGAAGGTGAGTTCAGGGCAGGGGAAGCGGAAGGTTTTCGATGCCCGTCCCGTCCCCACAGTCCATCCGGTTCAAAAGATCTGGTTCAAAAGTCCGGCTGGCACTGCGGTGTTGGCGATGCCGGCCTTGCTCCCGATACCCGTTTTTCTTGCGTCCGAGGCCTTCAGTTCGCTGACAGCGACGTCCGGTATGTGCGGACGCGCTACGCAAGAGGTTCGCTGGCTGGCCCATAACCGCATGCGAACGATCTCCTGCCGGAACGCCCGGCAACTCGATGCAAAGATAGGGAAGTGCACGGCTTGGATGCAGCAGGTATCCGGCTAGCTGCGCAATGAGATGGCGGTGGCTTTCGCACCGCTGTATCCAAAATCTCCGGTGCCCCGGATCCGTCC
Source organism: Cupriavidus sp. GA3-3 (assembly GCF_000389805.1). Classification (NCBI taxonomy): domain Bacteria; kingdom Pseudomonadati; phylum Pseudomonadota; class Betaproteobacteria; order Burkholderiales; family Burkholderiaceae; genus Cupriavidus; species Cupriavidus sp. GA3-3. Next base: position 214,627 of record NZ_KB944471.1, on the reverse strand, counting down.
GGGAGCAGGTGCAAAGACAGGCTGCACACCATCAACATGAATACCCAAGAGGCGAAGATCGTCCTCGAGACGGCGCTGATCTGCGCGCAGGAACCGTTGCGCGTCAATGATCTGCGGCGGCTGTTTGACGACGACGTCGGCGCAGACACCATCCGCGTGCTGCTTGATGAACTGCGCCAGGACTGGCGGCCGCGCGGCGTGGAACTGGTGGCCCTGGCCAGCGGCTGGCGCTTCCAGAGCCGGCCGGAAATGCGTGAATACCTGGATCGGCTGAATCCAGAAAAGCCGCCAAAATATTCGCGCGCGGTGATGGAAACACTGGCGATCATTGCCTACCGGCAGCCGGTGACCCGCGGCGATATCGAGGAAATCCGCGGCGTGACGGTCAGCACGGAAGTCATCAAGAAGCTTGAGGACCGCAGCTGGATCGAGGTGATCGGACACCGCGACGTGCCGGGCAGGCCGGCGCTGTATGCGACCACCAAGGCGTTCCTGGACGATCTTGGCCTGCGTACGCTGGATGAGCTGCCGCCGCTGGAAGATGCCCAGGCGCAGGCGCAGGCAACCCTGCTGGAACAGCAGGCCATCAATTTTGAAGACCTGGCTGCAAACAAGGCGGCCAGCGCCGACGAAGAGGCTTTTGCCAACCCCGCCGCGCACGCGGCGGATGTGGCTGAAGCATCCGTCGCAAACGAAGCCGAGACGACCGGCCCGGTCGACCAGGGCGCCAATGGCTTTGACGCGCAACCGCTGCAAGCTGCAGCCGACGATGCCGCCGAGGCCGCTTCCACCGAACCAGCCGCACCCAATCCGGACGGGGCGCGGGGCGATTTGCCGGACAACGGCACCCCGCCGCACCCGAGCGAGCACGACGAGCGCGTGCCGAACTGAACAACATGCAACATCCGATAGTGAATATCTTGTCTGATTCCGTTGAGCAAGACACCCGCAATGCGGGCGCACCCGCCGACACCGGCGCCGCAGAACCCGGATCGGGCAGCGAAGCCGCGCCCCGCCGCAAGGGGCTGCGCCGCGGGCTGAGGAACCTGGTCGCATCGCGCCGCCAGGCACAGGACCGCGGCGAGGGCGCCGAAGGCGCCGGCGGCCAGGCCGATGCCGGTGAAGCGGGCGCCGCACAGGCGGCGGGCGGTGCGCGCGGTGGCCAGCGTGGCCGCGGCAAGCGCAAGACGGGGCAGGGCGAGGGTGGCCAGGGTAGCCAGGGCGGCCAGGGCACCAGCAAGGCAGAAAAGGTCGACCGTGCGGCCAGGGCCGAAGGCACCGACAAGCCTGAGCAGCCCGGCCGCAAGCGCAAGCCGGTCCAGCGCTCAGGCAAGGCGGCAGCGCCGGGCGAGGCGCAGGGTACCGGTGCGCGGCAGCAGGGCCGCCGCAAGGATGGCGGCAAGCCGCAGGCGCCCCGCAAGGGCCAGGGCGGCGGGGACAAGACCGCGGCGAGCAGCGAAGACCTGTTCCGCTTCGTGATCTCTGAGCAGTACGACAACGAAGACACCGTCATTCCGCGCACCAAGGCCAAGCCGGTGCGCGAGCTGTCGGCCGACGACGACGCGCCCAAGCTGCACAAGGTGCTGGCCGAGGGCGGGCTGGGCTCGCGCCGCGAGATGGAAGAACTGATCCTGCAGGGCCGCGTTTCGGTCAACGGCCTGCCGGCCCATATCGGCCAGCGCATCCTGCCGGCGGACCAGGTCCGCGTGAACGGCAAGCTGATCCACCGCAAGGTGTCGACCAAGCCGCCGCGCGTGCTGCTGTACCACAAGCCCGCCGGCGAGATCGTCAGCCAGTCCGATCCGGAAGGCCGTCCGACTGTGTTCGACAGCCTGCCGCGCATCAAGACCGGCAAATGGGTCGCGGTGGGCCGCCTGGACTTCAATACTGAAGGCCTGCTGATCTTCACCACCTCGGGTGACATTGCCAACCGTTTCATGCATCCGCGCTATGGCGTGGAGCGCGAGTACGCGGTGCGCACGCTGGGCGAGCTGGCCGAGGCCGACCGCCAGCGCCTGCTGCATGGCATCAAGCTCGATGACGGCGAGGCCAACTTCCTGCGCATTGCCGACGGCGGCGGTGAAGGCGTCAACCAGTGGTACCACGTGGCCCTGACCGAAGGCCGCAACCGTGAAGTGCGCCGCATGTTCGAGGCGGTCGGGCTGACCGTGTCGCGCCTGATCCGCACCCGCTACGGCCAGTTCCTGCTGCCGCGTGGCCTCAAGCGCGGCCGCTGGCAGGAAGTCGAGCCCAATGACGTCAAGGCGCTGATGGCCGGTGTCGGCCTGAAGGTGCCCGGCAAGGGCGAGCAGGTTCCCAAGGGCGCCACCAAGGTAGGCGGGCGCAAGCAGCGCACCGAAGCCGCGATTGCCGGCATGCCGATGCCCACGGGCATGGACGGCCTGCCGCGCTTCGACCAGGGCGGCGCCCGGGGCGGTAGCGGCGGCCGCAGCAGCCAGCCGGATCCGATGAAGACCTCGATGGGCTATATCACCCACGGGCCCACCTTGCTGACCTCGCACGCGGCCAGCCTGGGCGGCGGGCGCGGCACTGGCGCACGCCAGGGACGTGGTGGCGCCGGCATGGGCGGTATGGGTGGCATGCGCGGTCAGGGTGGCCAGGGCGGCCTGGGTGGGCAGGGTCAGGGCAAGCCGCGTCGCGGCGGCGGCGAAGCCAACGGCAATGTGATGCCGAAGGCGTCGAAGCCGGGCGGCAACCGTTCCCCGCGCGGCGGTAGTGGCGGTGGCGGCGGCAACCGTGGTGGCAACCGCGGCGGCAACCGATAAGCGCTGAATCCGGCGCATGGCGGGTTGAACGCCCGCCGGCGCCGGATTCAGTGCACGGAAATGTCTGGCTTTTGCCTTTTCGACATAATCCGCGTATAATTCAAGTCTATTCAAAAAGCCATCCTCGTCGAGGATGGGCGAATGATGGGCATTGCGCCCATTTTTTTTTGGTTCGCCCGTTTTTCGGTTCTCTCCGCTGGAGCGGGGGGATGGCGGACAGGCAGGGCTGCAGCAGGGTCGTCCCGGACGGCACCGGCGGGTTTGCCTGCCACGGTGTTGATGGCCATTACTCGGGATAACAGTGCATCTGGCAGATTTGATCGAAACCACCCTAAGCGGCATGGGATATGAGCTGGTCGAGCTCGAGCGTGCCCCGGCCGGATTGCTGCGTGTCTATATCGATCAGCCTGAAACCGGCATTGCCATCGAGGATTGTGAAAAGGTGAGCCGCCAGCTCACCCACGTGTTCACGGTCGAGAACGTCGACTATGAACGCCTCGAGGTCTCGTCGCCCGGACTGGACCGGCCGCTGAAGAAGCTGGCCGACTACGTCCGCTTTGCCGGCGAGGAGGCGCGCGTGACGCTGCGCCTGCCCGTCAACGGACAGAAGAACTTCACAGGCATCCTGCGCGAGCCCACCGGCGCGGCGGGCGAGGAGAAGATTGGCCTGGAGTTCGAAGGCAAAGATGGCCCGGCGCTGCTGGAATTTGCCGTATCCGATGTCGACAAGGCACGCCTGGTGCCGGTGATCGACTTCAAAGGAAATCAAAGAAAAGGGAACAAGCAATGAGCCGCGAAGTTCTGTTGCTCGTCGATGCGCTTGCGCGTGAGAAGAACGTCGACAAGGATGTGGTATTCGGTGCCCTGGAGGCGGCGCTCGCTTCGGCCACCAAGAAGCGTTTCGAGGAAGACGTGGATATCCGTGTCGCGATCGATCGCGAGTCGGGCGAGCATGAAACCTTCCGCCGCTGGCTGGTCGTTCCCGACGAGCTGGGCCTGCAAGAGCCGGACAAGCAGATCCTGCTGTTCGAAGCCCGCGATGAAAACCCCAGCATCGAGCTGGGTGACTTTATCGAGCAGCAGATCGAGTCGGTCGAGTTCGGCCGCATCGGTGCGCAGGCTGCCAAGCAGGTGATCCTGCAGCGCATCCGCGACGCCGAGCGCGAGCAGATCCTGAACGACTACCTGGATCGCGGCGAGAAGATCATGACCGGCACGGTCAAGCGCGCCGACAAGAAGGGCCTGATCGTCGAGTCCGGTCGCGTGGAAGCGCTGCTGGCCCGCGACCAGATCATCCCCAAGGAAAACCTGCGCACCGGTGACCGCGTGCGTGCGTATATCCTGAATGTGGACCGCGCCGCGCGCGGTCCGCAGATTGAACTGTCGCGCACCGCGCCCGAGTTCCTGATCAAGCTCTTCGAGAACGAAGTGCCGGAAATGGAACAAGGCCTGCTGGAGATCAAGGCGGCTGCCCGTGATCCGGGCGTGCGCGCCAAGATCGCCGTGGTCGCGCATGACAAGCGCATCGACCCGATCGGCACCTGCGTCGGCGTGCGCGGTACCCGCGTCACCGCGGTGCGCAACGAGATCGGCGGCGAGGCCGTGGACATCGTGCTGTGGTCGGAAGACCCGGCGCAGTTCGTGATCGGCGCGCTGGCACCGGCACAGGTGCAGTCGATCGTGGTCGATGAAGAAAAGCACAGCATGGACGTCGTGGTCGACGAGGAAAACCTCGCCGTCTCGATCGGCCGCAGCGGTCAGAACGTGCGCCTGGCGACCGAGCTGACCGGCTGGCAGATCAACATCATGACGCAGGAAGAGTCGGCGCAGAAGCAGGCCGAAGAGAGCGATGTCGTGCGCAAGCTGTTCATGTCCAAGCTGGACGTGGATGAGGAAGTTGCCGACATCCTGATCGAGGAAGGCTTCTCCACGCTGGAAGAAGTGGCTTATGTCCCCATCAGTGAAATGATGGAGATCGAGGCCTTTGACGAAGACACCGTCAACGAGCTGCGCAATCGCGCGCGTGATGCGCTCCTGACGATGGAACTGGCCCGGGAAGAAAAGGTGGAAGAGGTGTCGCAGGACCTGCGCTCGCTCGACGGCCTCAACCCGGAACTGATCGGCAAGCTGGCCGAAGGCGATATCCATACGCGTGACGACCTGGCCGAACTGGCCGTGGACGAGCTGGTCGAGATGACCGGTGTCAGCGAGGAAGAAGCCAAGTCGCTGATCATGAAAGCACGGGAACATTGGTTCAACTGAGGGACACGGCCGGGCCGGCCTACACCTGGCCCGGGCGCGCTTTCCGCAACGATTTGTCCCGACGTAGAAACCAAGCATTGAAAGGGTTTGAATGGCAAGCACAACAGTTGCCCAACTGGCCGCAGAACTGAGTCGCAGCGCAGCTGCCCTGCTGGAACAATTGCAGGCGGCTGGGGTGGGCAAAGCGACGCCAGAAGACATCATCACGGAATCGGATAAGACCAGGCTGCTGGACTATCTGAAGCGTTCGCACGGCCAGGCCGACGACAGCTCCCGCAAGAAGATCACACTGACCAAGCGCGAAACCTCCGAGATCCGCCAGTCGGATGGCACTGGCAAGACCCGCACGGTCCAGGTGGAAGTGCGCAAGAAGCGCGTGCTGATCAAGCGCGACGAAGCTGCGCCCGATGCCCAGGCCGACGCGGTCGAAGCCCAGGCGCCTGTCGTCGATGCTGTCGAGGAAGCTCGCCGCGACGAGGAAGAACGCCAGCAGGCCGAACTGCTGGCGCGCCAGGAAGCTGAAGCCAAGGCCGCCCGCGAGGCAGCCGAGCGCGAGGAAGCCGAGCGCCGCGCCCGCCAGGAAGCGCTGGAGGCTGAACAGCGCCGCCAGGCCGAACTCGCCGCCCGCAAGGCGGAGGAAGAGGCTGCCGCGTCGCGCGCCGTGACCGAGGCCAACGAGGATTCCTCGCGCAAGAAGGCAGAGGACGAGAAGGCACGCGTCACCGCCGAACGCGCCGAGGCGCAGAAGGCTGCCGACGAAGCCAAGGCTGCCGCCGACAAGGCCCGCGCAGAGCAGGAAGTCGCTGCGCGCAAGCGCCGCGAGGCTGCCGAAGCCGAGGCCCGTGCGATCCAGCAAATGCTGAACGCGCCGCCGCGCGTGCTGAAGGCGCCGTCCGAGCGCAAGGCTGAAGAGAAGAAGGCCGAGCAGACCGGTACGCTGCACAAGCCGGTGAAGCCGGCCGGTGCGACCACGGAAGCGAAGAAGGACGAAAAGAAGCCGGCCACCACGACCACGACCACGGCAACCGCCGACAAGAAGGGCAAGGTCGTGAAGGCGGGCTGGCAGGACGACAGCAGCCGCAAGAAGGGCAGCGGCCTGAAGACCCGCGGCGATACTTCGGGTGGCGTGGGCGGCTGGCGCGGTGGCCCGCGTGGCCGCGGCGGCAGGCAGCAGCAGCACGACGACAGCCGCAGCAGCTTCCAGGCGCCGACCGAGCCGGTGGTGCGTGAAGTGCACGTGCCGGAAACCGTCTCGGTGGCCGACCTGGCGCACAAGATGGCCGTCAAGGCATCCGAGGTCATCAAGCAGATGATGAAGCTCGGCCAGATGGTGACCATCAACCAGGTGCTGGACCAGGAAACCGCCATGATCGTGGTGGAAGAAATGGGCCACAAGGCGTATGCCGCCAAGCTGGACGATCCGGAAGCGCTGCTGGTGGTGGGCGGTGAGGAACACACCGACGCCGAGCTGCTGCCGCGTCCGCCGGTGGTGACCGTGATGGGTCACGTCGACCACGGCAAGACCTCGCTGCTGGACTACATCCGCCGCACCAAGGTGGCCGCGGGCGAAGCCGGCGGGATTACGCAGCACATCGGTGCCTACCATGTGGAAACCGACCGCGGCGTGATCACGTTCCTGGATACCCCGGGTCACGAGGCCTTCACGGCCATGCGTGCCCGCGGTGCCAAGGCGACCGATATCGTGATCCTGGTGGTGGCTGCCGACGACGGCGTGATGCCGCAGACCAAGGAAGCCATTGCGCATGCCAAGGCTGCCGGTGTGCCGATCGTGGTGGCAATCAACAAGATCGACAAGCCCGATGCCAACCCGGACCGCGTCAAGCAGGAACTGGTGGCGGAGCAGGTGGTGCCGGAAGAATACGGCGGCGATTCGCCGTTCGTGCCGGTTTCCGCCAAGATGGGTACCGGTGTGGAAGACCTGCTCGAGCAAGTGCTCCTGCAAGCCGAAGTGCTGGAACTGACCGCTCCGGTGGATGCCCCGGCCAAGGGCCTGGTGGTGGAAGCCCAGCTGGACAAGGGCAAGGGCCCGATCGCGACTATCCTGGTCAGCAGCGGCACGCTCAAGCGTGGCGACGTGGTCCTGGCTGGCAGCGCCTACGGCCGCGTGCGTGCCATGCTGGACGAGAACGGCAAGCCGACCAAGGAAGCCGGCCCGTCGATCCCGGTGGAAATCCAGGGTCTGTCGGAAGTGCCTGCCGCCGGTGAAGAAGTGCTGGTGCTGCCGGACGAGCGCAAGGCACGTGAAATCGCGCTGTTCCGCCAGGGCAAGTTCCGCGACGTGAAGCTGGCCAAGCAACAGGCCGCCAAGCTGGAGAACATGCTCGAGCAGATGGCCGAAGGCGAAGTGCAGACGCTGCCGTTGATCGTCAAGGCCGACGTGCAGGGTTCGCAGGAAGCGCTGGTGCAGTCGCTGCAGAAGCTGTCGACCGCCGAAGTGCGCGTGCAGATCGTGCATGGCGGCGTGGGTGGCATCTCCGAATCCGACGTCAACCTGGCGACGGCTTCGAAGGCGGTCATCATCGGCTTCAACGTGCGTGCCGACGCCGGTGCGCGCAAGCTGGCCGAGCACAACGGCATCGATATCCGCTACTACAACATCATTTACGATGCGGTAGACGAGATCAAGGCGGCGATGTCGGGCATGCTGGCGCCGGAGAAGCGCGAGACCACCATCGGCCAGGTCGAGGTACGTCAGGTGTTCCGCGTGCCGAAGATCGGTGCGGTGGCCGGCTGTATGGTCACCGACGGCCTGGTCAAGCGCAACTCGCTGGTGCGCGTGCTGCGCAACAACGTGGTCATCCACGACGGCGAGCTGGATTCGCTCAAGCGTTTCAAGGACGATGTGAAGGAAGTGAAGCAAGGCTTCGAGTGCGGTCTGTCGATCAAGAACTTCAACGATGTTCAGGAAGGCGACCAGCTCGAGGTGTACGAAATCACAGAGGTGGCGCGTACGCTGTAAGGCGTCGCAAGCAACGGCAGGCTTCGGCCTGCCGTTGTCATCTCGACCAGACTGTATTGAATGGCCAAGAAAGGCAGTATCTCCTCCCGCAATCTCCGCATCTCCGACCAGATCCAGAAGGACCTGGCCGAGATGATCCAGCGCGAACTGCGCGACCCGCGCCTCGGCCTGGTCACGCTGCAGTCGGTCGCGCTGACGCCTGACTACGCGCACGCCAAGGTGTACTTCACCGTGCTGGGCGCCGAAGCCGCCGAGGCGGAAGCCATCCTGAACGAAAAGGCCGGCTACCTGCACTCGCTGCTGTACAAGCGCCTGCACATCCATACCGTGCCGACGCTGCGCTTCTTCCACGATACCTCGGTCGAACATGCGATCGAGATGTCCAAGCTGATCAACGAAGCGAACGCCACGCGTTCGAAAGACGACTGAAGCCGGCGCCCATGCCGCCCTGGCATGGGTTTCGCGGCCACTACGTTTACGTTGCCGCCATCCGCGCCGCATCGCCGTCCCGCCTCCCGCTTTCTCCCGATGACCGATTCCAACGCCAACCGTCCGCCGCGCCTGCCGCGCCGCGAGGTCCATGGTGTGTTGCTGCTCGACAAGCCGCTGGGCCTGTCGTCCAACGACGCGCTGGTGCGCGCCAAGCGCCTCTTGCGCGCGGCCAAGGCCGGCCATACCGGCACGCTGGATCCGCTTGCCACGGGGCTGCTGCCGCTGTGCTTCGGCGAAGCCACCAAGTTTTCGCAGGACCTGCTGGAAGCGGACAAGACCTATGACGCCGTAGTGCGGCTGGGCTCGCGCTCGAGCACCGGCGACGCCGAAGGCGAACTGCTCGACGTGCGCGAGGTCACCTGCGATTGCGCCGCAGTGGAGCAGGCGCTGGCAAGCTTCCTCGGCGAGATCGAACAGGTGCCGCCGATGCATTCGGCGCTGAAGAAGGACGGCCGCCCGCTGTATGAATACGCGCGCGCCGGCCAGACCGTGGAGCGCGCGGCGCGCCGCGTCACCATCCGTTCGATTGCGCTGCTGGAGTGCGCCTTGCCCGAAGCCCCGTCGTTCACGATGCGGGTGACGTGCAGCAAGGGCACCTATATCCGCACGCTGGCCGAGGACATCGGCGAAGCGCTGGGCTGCGGCGCGCACCTGACCGGACTGCGCCGGATCGCCGTGGGCGACCTGACGCTGGACGGCGCGGTGACCCTGGAGCAGATCGAGCAGCGCGACGACTCGCAGCGCCCGGCCATGCTGGCACCTGTGGACGCCTTGCTGCAGAAGTGTGCGCCGGTGCATCTGGACGAGGTCTCTGCAGCGCGCTTCCTGCAGGGCCAGCGCATCGCTCAGCGCGACCTGCCGGCCGACACCGGGCTGGCCGAGGATGCGCTGGCGCGCGTCTATGCCGGCGAACCAGCCCGGCTGCTGGGCGTGGCACGCATGCGCGAAGGCGCGTTGCGGCCGGAGCGGCTGGTCAAGCTGTAAGTTGCGTGAGGGGCGTAAATGGCCGCCCCGTCAGCAATTACTCGAGCGTGATCTTGGCCGTCTTGATGACATCGGCCCACATCTTGCGGTCCTGGGCGAGGAACCCGGCGAAATGCTCCGGCGTATCGCCCACGGGCTCGGAGCCGAATTCAGCCATCTTCTTCCTGACTTCCGGGTTCGCCAAGGCCTTGACCAGCGCCTGGTTGTAGCGGACCACGATTGCCTTCGGCAGGTCCTTCGGCCCGAAGATGCCTTGCCAGGTCGGCATGTTGAAGTCCTTCAGTCCGCTCTCGGCAAGCGTCGGCACCTCCGGCAACAGGGGCGAGCGCTTGCTGCCGGTGACTGCCAGCGCCTTGACCTTGCCGGTCTTGGCCAGCGTCGCCGCGGTGGTGATGTTGTCGACCGTCATGGCGATATGCTCGCCCATCAGGTCGGTGATCACCGGGGTGGCACCCTTGTACGGCGCATGGACCATGTCGATGCCAAGACGGTGCAGCATGGTTTCGGCAATCAAGTGATTTGACGTGCCGACGCCGGCGGTGCCGTAGGTGACCTGCGGCGTCTTTTTGACGTAGGCGACGAAGTCGGCCATGGTCTTGACCGGCAGGGCCGGATTGACGATCACGACATTCGGCTGGGTGGCCAGCATGGCGATGGGCGTGAAATCATCCGCCTTGTATGGCGTGCCCTTGGGGTTGAGCACGTGGGTCACCGCCATCGCGCCGGCGGCGCCCATGCCGATGGTGTAGCCGTCGGCCGGGGCCTTGGCCAGCTTGTCGGCGGCGATATTGCCACCCGCACCCGGCACGTTCTCCACCACCACCGGAACCCCCAGGCTTTCCGACAGCGGCGCCTGCACCAGGCGCGCCAGCAGATCGGCCGAGCCGCCGGGCGCAAAGCCCACCAGCAGGCGCACCGGCTTGGCCGGCTTCCACTCCTGCGCCTGCGCGCCCGGGATCACCGCCGCGCCCAGGCTCATCCACATCATGCCGCATGCCAGCGGCCCCATCCACTTCGCCACCTGTTTCATTGTTACTTCCACTCCAGCAGTGTCATGGGCAATCTGTCAGCGGGCTTGCCCTTACCCGAAAATGGATTCGCTTCGTGCCTGGATTCAGGCCGCGGCACCAGCCAGTACCTGTCCCAGCAGCCTTGCCACCATGCGGTTGGAGAGCAGCACCGGCGCGCCGGCATGGCGCGCCACCTCGGCCCGCATGGCTTCGGTGTAGCCCATGCAGTGCATCACCACCAGGTCGCAGCCGCGCAGCGTCTCGCCCGCCTGCGCGAAGCGATCGGTGCTGGCGTCGGTATAAGGCGAGGCATGGGTGACGCGCAGTTCGCAGGGCACCGGCTGGATCAGGTGGAAGCTGCTTACCTGGGCCTCCAGCGGCAATACGATGCCGAGCCGCTTGCAGCCCTGCGCCAGCGCCACGGTCAGATGGTCCACTACCTGCTGCGGTTCGATGACCAGGGTCCGCATCGGCGGCAGGGCGGTGCCGGTGCACAGCGGCACCAGGGCGTCGAAGCGGCCGTCGTCCAGCGAGGTCATCAGCCGGGCCAGCATGGCCTCGGCCACCGGCTTGCCCATCACCGCCTGCGTGCCGTCACGCAGCCGGCTGGCAAAGCGGTACTCGCCGGGCGCGGGCGCCAGCGCGGCAATATCTTGCGGGCCCAGCGCGTCCAGGATGCCGAACTCTTCCACAGTGGCCGGCAGGCCCAGGTCGGCAATCATCTGCGGGACCACGTCTGTCCTGGGCGCCTGCCCGATGGTGACGAAGGCCACGCGTGGCTGGCGTGCGGCAGGCGTGTTCATGCCTCGGTTCCCACGGTCTGCAGATGGGCCAGCGAGCCATAGCGGCGCTGCAGCTCGGCCCACTCGGCCGCGTCGTAGAAGTCGCACTGGCCCTGGCCGAACTGCTTCGCCACCTCGATGCAGAAGCGCGTCGCCACGTCGATGTCGAAGGCGTTGGTGACGCCGGTTGCGCAGCCTGGCACAGTGGTCTGCGCGGTCAGCGCCACGCCCACCACCGGGGCAGGGGTCACGATGGCCGGCTGCATGATCGAGTTGACGTGCCACAGGCCGTTCTCATACGGCGTGATGTCCTGGGTGGTCAATGGCAACACCATCGGCAGTTCGCCGCTGACCCATCCCATCAGGTCCAGCATCCGCTCCGGCAGGCGCAGCAGCCAGCCTTCTTTGGCCACCGGCGTCAGCGCCACGCCGCGGCGGTTGACAAAGCGGTTGCCGCGCGTGGTGTCGACCGACAGGATCGCCGCCATGCGCGGGTGCACCTCATGCGACATCATCGTGCGCATCGCAAAGGGCGATTTCATCATCGGCACCGGATGATGCGGCCGTGTGGCGGCATGCGGGCAGATATGGGTGCGGATGCGCACCGGACCGGCCAGCACGTCGCCGGTGGCGGCCATGTCGGCCAGCTTCAGCGCGCTGGCGACGGCCACAATGGCGCCGTCGGCATCGGACACCAGTCCCGTCACGGCCGGGCGTGCACCGACGCCGCCCAGCCGGCCCACCACGCCAAGTGCGGGCGCGTCCGGGTTCTGTCCGGGCACCGTGCAGGCGAGGAAATCGGTGTAGAGGCCGTTCTCTTCCACGCGCGTGACGGTGACATCGTCCAGGCCGCGCGAGCGCAGCAGTGAGGCGACGGCTGCGCCGTCGACATTCGCTGCCGACAGCAGCTCGATCGATTCAATAACCTGCTTGATAGACATCTTGCTTGACTTCCTGGGGCTGGGGTGGGGTTCTGTACGCAGGGACTCAGGCCGGCAAATTCAGCGCGGCAGCGACAGCGCGCCGGGCTGCACGTCGGCAATGTCCGCGCCCCTGAACCAGCGCGCGGGATGGGCGCCGCCCATTTCGAGGCGATCGTCCGAGACCCGCACCCAGTTGCCTTCGGGCAGCCCCAGCACTGGCATGTCGGGCTGCAGCACGGTGAATTCGGCCAGGCGCTGGTCGCGCGTTTCGCCGCGGAAGCCGGGCACGACCAGGTTGAAGTAGTGCGGGTTGATCTGGAAGGGGACCAGCGCCAGCGCGTCCAGGCCGCCCGGGTCGGCCACCGGCATGTCGTTGGTGGTGCTGATGGTCGGGCAGGCCAGGTTGGCGCCAGCGCTCCAGCCGATATAGCGCGCCGCACCGGATCGCACCCGCGCCGAGATCGCCGCCAGCAGGCCGCGCTCGCGCAGGCATTGCAGCAAGCGGAACGTGTTGCCGCCGCCAACGACGATCAGTTCAGCCGCCTCGATGGCGCGCACGGCTGCCGCCGGCTCGGCCTGCCGGTGCAGCGATTGCACCGCGATGCCGACCGGCGCGAAGGCGTCGCGGACCAACGTCTCGTAGGTGTCCCAGTCGCGCGTGACCCCGGCGAACGGGATGAAGCAGGCAGTCTTGCGGCCGGCGGCCAGGTCCCGGATTGCCGCCTGGGCGTGGACCAGGTAGCCGGCGTCGCTGCTGGAGTTGCTGAGTAACAGGAGTTCCATAAGTCGTTGCGGCGAAGTCTAGATAAGTGGGGTGGCGTCGAGCCACAGTGGGTCGCCGATGCGCTGTCCCACGGGTGCCACGGCCTGCACCAGCGTCGCGCGCAGCGCCTGGGCCTGGGCCTGGCTGACCTGCATCGCGGTGAAAGACAGGCACAGCCCACGCACGTCGCCTGAGAGCGGATCTGCCAGCGTGGCGGCCACGGCGCCGATGCCGGGCATGCCTTCATTCACGGCGATGGCGCTGCGCTCGGCGCGGGCCGTCGCCACACGCTCGCGCAGCTTGGCGACCGTGGCGGGACAGCCTGCGGGTGCATCCGGCAGCTTGCGGGTGCCGGCGGCGCCATAGCGCGAGTTGAATTCAGGCTCGGGCAGGCGCGACAGCAGTACCCGGCCCATCGCCGTGGTGAATGCCGGCCGGCGTGCGCCGGGCGGTGACAGCACCTGCACCGGGTTGCTTCCGTTCAGGCGTTGCAGCACGACGGTGTCGGTGCCGTCCAGCATCGACAGGTAGGCGGTGAAGCCGGTGGCATCGGACAGCGTGGCCAGGATCTCGCGGCATTGCTCGTCGAAAGGATGCGCCTGTGCAGCAGCCTGCGCGGCGCGGATCAGCAGCGCGCCAGGGCGGTAGCGCCGCGTGGACGGCTGCAGTTCCAGCAGGCGGTAGCGCACCATCTGGGCGAGCAGGCGCGAGGCCGAACTCTTGGCAAGGCCAAGTTCGTCCAGGACATCGTTAAAAGTGATCTCGTGCCGGTGATGCCCGAACATGTCCAGCACGCTTTCCACGCCTTCAAGAATGCTCATTCCGCTGCTCCACGCCCCGCATGTCTGTTACTTGCTATGGTTCCATTTTTAGGAACCAAGGTTCCATAAATCGGTTCGCAAATAATAGAGGCACGAAGACAGGAACACAAGGGGGCATTCCCGGCGCGGCAACCCGGCGGCGAAGCAAAAAAAAAAACGGCCCCGATCAGGGGCCATGTCTTGAAAACCGGAGAGGGCGGGTCAGTGCGCCGCCAACGCATCCGCCGACCCGCCGCCGCCCTTGGCCGGCCGCGTCAGCCAGACAAAGCCGATCAGCACGAAGAACAGCATCCCCGAGATCCAGAAGATATCGTTGGCGCCGAGCATGGCCGCCTGCTGGGTGATATTGCGCTCGATCACGCCGATCGCCTGGGCCTGGCTCATGCCCATCTGCATCAGGTGGTTGAGCTGGTCGTGGTAGGCCGGGTTGTACGGGTTGACCTGTTCCACCAGTTGCGCATGGTGCAGCGCCGTCCGGTTTTCCCAGAGCGTGGTCGAAATCGAAGCGCCGATGGCCCCGAACGTGATCCGGACGAAGTTGGACAGTCCTGACGCCGCCGGAATCCTTTCCGGCGGCTGGCCCGACAGGATGATCGAGGTCAACGGGATGAAGAACATCGCCATGGCTGCGCCCTGGATCAGGGTCGGGATCATCAGCGTGCGGGTGTCCACCTGGGTCGTGAAGCCGGCGCGCATCAGGCTGACGATGCCGAAGGTGATGAACGCGGCCGTGGCCACCCAGCGGGCATCCATTTTCGGCAGGTTCTTGCCAATCAGCGGCGACAGCAGGATCGCAAAGATCCCTACCGGCGCCATCACGATGCCCGCGTCCGTGGCCGTATAGCCGACAATCGTCTGCAGCCACAGCGGCAGGATCACCAGGTTGCCGAAGAACAGCCCGTATGCCACGGAGATGGCGACCACGCCGGCGCTGAAGTTGCGGCCCTTGAACAGGCTGATATCGACGACCGGGTGCTTCTCATGGCTTTCCCAGATCAGGAAGAACAGGAAACCGACAATCGCCACCAGCGTCAGCACCACGATCTCGGTCGAGTGGAACCAGTCCAGTTCCTTACCCTTGTCGAGCATCAGCTGCATCGAGCCCACCCAGATCACCAGCAGCGCCAGGCCGATGCGGTCGATCGGCAGCACCCTGGTCGGGGTTTCGCGGTCCTTGTAGATGGCCCAGGTGACATAGGCCGTGACGATGCCCACCGGCACGTTGATGTAGAAGATCCACGGCCAGGTCATGTTGTCCGAGATCCAGCCGCCCAGCAGCGGGCCCATGATCGGCGCCACCAGCGTGGTCATGCCCCACAGTGCCAGCGCCATGGTGCTCTTCTGCGGCGGATAGCTCGACAGCAGCAGCGACTGCGACAGCGGGATCATCGGCCCGGCCACCGCGCCCTGCAGGACCCGTGCGGCCAGCAGCGTCTCGAGGTTGGGAGCGACGCCGCACAGCCACGATGCCAGCACGAACAGCAGGATCGAGGTGATGAACAGCCGCACCGCGCCGAAGCGCGTGGTCAGCCAGCCGGTCAGCGGCACCGAGATCGCATTGGCCACCGCAAACGAGGTGATGACCCATGTGCCCTGGTTGGGCGCCACGCCCAGGTCGCCTGAAATCGCCGGGATCGATACGTTGGCGATCGACGAGTCCAGCACGTTCATGAACGTGGCCAGTGACAGCGCGATGGTGCCGACCACCAGCTTGCCGCCGGTCAGCGGCTGCGGCTGCTGCGGTGCCAGCGGCCGGACGGGCCGCGCCGGCGCCTGGCTGCCGCCGGACTGCGCGGCGGAGGGGGAGATGGCCATGGTCAGGTGTTGGCGGGCTTGGCGTTGGCGGCGCTGGCCGAGGGCAGGCCGGTGCTGCGGCCGCCGTTGTTGGCGGCGATGATGCGCGCGATCAGCTGGTCGGCGTCCTGCGCAACCTTGTCGTAGACATCGGTCTGCATCGGCTTGGCCGGCGCGGCGGGGGCCATGGCGGCGCCTTCCTCGCGGCGCACGTCGACCTTGACGGTCATCGACAGGCCCACGCGCAGCGGGTGGTCCTTGAGCTGCTGCGGGTCAAGCGCGATGCGCACCGGCAGGCGCTGCACCACCTTGATCCAGTTGCCGGTGGCGTTCTGCGCCGGCAGCAGCGAGAAGGCCGAGCCGGTACCTGCCGAGAAGCCTGCGACCTTGCCCTGGTATTCCACCTTGGAGCCGTACACGTCGGCTTCCAGCGTCACCGGCTGGCCGATGCGCATATGCGTGATCTGCACTTCCTTGAAGTTGGCGTCGACCCAGACCTGGTCCAGCGGCACCACGGCCATCAGCGGCGCGCCGGCGGCCACGCGCTGGCCGACCTGCACCGAGCGCTTGGCAACGTAGCCGGTGACCGGCGCCGGCATGGCCGAGCGCGCGAACGACAGGTAGGCCGAGCGCAGGCTGGCGGCGGCGCGCTGCACGTTGGGGTGCTTCTCCACCGTGGTCTGGTCGGTCAGCACCTTGTTCGACGCCAGCTGCTCGCGCGCGGCCAGCAGCGCCGACTCCGCACCCTTGAGCGCGGACTGCGCATGCGAGATCTCTTCATTCGAGACCGCGCCCGAGCCGGCGATGGCCTGGCGGCGGCGCAGGTCGTCGCGGGCCTTGGCCACGTCGGCTTCGCGCAGCGCCACGTTGGCGGCGAGCGAGCCGTTGTTGACGTACAGCGTGCGCACTTCGCGCACGGCCTGTGCCAGCTGGGCCTCGGCCTGTTCCAGTGCCACTTGCGAATCGGCGCGGTCAAGCTGGATCAGCGGCTGGCCGGCGGTGACCAGCTGCGTGTCGTCGGCGGAGATCGACACCACGGTGCCGCCCACCAGCGGCGTGACCTGGACCACGTTGCCGGCGACATAGGCGTCGTCGGTGTTTTCAAAGTGGCGGGCGTACATGCCCCAGTAAACGCCATAGCCGATGCCGGCGACCACGATTGCCGCGGTCAGCGACAGCAGCATGCGCTTGCGCTTGCCGTTGTTGCTGGTGGTGGCCGGCGCTTGCTGGGCAGGGTGCTGGGGGGCGTTGGTGCCGGCCGCTTGCTGGTTGTTGCTCATGATGTCTTCTGAATAATCTTGTCTTCGATCACTGGGTGCGCGGATCAGCCGCGGGCGCCCGCCTGGGTGTTGTGCTGTTGCTGCGCCGGTCCGTGGCCCGCGCTCTCGTGGCCTTCCGCTGGCTCCTCGTAGCCGCCGCCGAGCGCCTTCATCAGGCCCATCTGCAGGTCCAGCCGGCGCGCCTGCAGGTCGGTCGCCAGGCGGCGCTGCTGCAGCACATTGCTCTCGGCGTTCAGCACGGTCAGCTGCGTGCCCAGGCCGGCCTTGTAGCGGGTGGTGGCCAGCGCATAGGCGTGCTCGGCCAGGTCCAGCGCTTCGCGCTGGGTCTGGATCTGCTTGTCGACGCTGCGGATGCTGGTCATGGTGTCGGCGGTCTCGCGCAGCGCATCGACCAGGGCCTGGTTGTAGTTGGCCACGGCGATGTCGTAGCCGGCGTACTTGCCCTTCAGGTTGGCGCGCAGCTTGCCGCCTTCGAAGATCGGCAGGCGGATGGTCGGGCCGATGCCGAAGGTGCGGCTGACGCCCATCAGCAGGTTGGACGGATCCAGCGCGGCCAGGCCGGCAAAGGCGGTCAGGCTGACGTCAGGCAGGAACTCTTTCTTGGCGACACTGATGTCCTTGGACGCCGCCTCCACGCGCCAGCGTGCCGCCACCAGGTCCGGCCGGCGGCCCAGCAGGCCGATGGTCAGGTTGTCGGGCAGCGTCGGCGTGGCCTGCGCCAGCAGCACCGGGCGCTGGATCTGCAGGCCGCGGTCCGGGCCCTTGCCCAGCAGCGCTGCAAGCTGGTTGCGCGCCAGGGCGATTTCCTCGTCGACGCGCTGCAGGTCGGTGCGCGAAGCAGCCACCGTGCCGCGCGCCTGCGTGGTCTCGACCTGGGTGTCGAGGCCGGCGGCCAGGCGCTGGCGCGACAGCTCGGTCAGGTCGCTGCGCTGGGCGATGGCGCGCTCTGCCACGTCGTGCTGGGCATACAGCGCAGCCAGGCGGGCGTAGTTGCGGGCGATCGAGGTGGCCAGGATCAGGCGCGAGGCCTGGCTTTCCGCCTCGGCGGCGCGGTCGTCGGAGAGCGCGGCTTCGAGCGCGTCGCGGTTCTTGCCCCAGAAATCGAAGTCATAGGACAGGCCCACCTGCAGGCGCGACTGGTTCTGCCACGATCCCGCCAGCGGGGTGCCTTCGAACAGGTCTTTCTCGGAGAAGCGCTGGCGGATCAGGCTGCCTTCGAACTCCAGGTGCGGATAGAGCGCGCTGCGGGTGGCATCGGCCATGGCGCGCGAGGCTTCCACGCGGGCGAACGCGGCCTGCAGGCTCGGGTTGTCCTTGACCGCCTCATCGACCAGGGCGCTCAGCTGGGGGTCCTTGAACTGCGCGACCCAGTCCTGCGAGGGCCACTGGCCATGCTCGTCGGGCAAGGTCTGCGAGGTGGCCATCGTGGCCGGGTCGGCCACGGTCTGCGTGCTGTGCGAATTGCCAAGGGCCGCGCAGCCGGCCAGCACCGCCACGGCCACGGCGGTCAGCGCCAGTGTGCCGGCGCGGCGCACGAGCGCACTTGTGCGGGCTGGCTGGGAGGCTTGGGGAGTGAGAGCTGGTTTCATGATGACGCTCCGTTGCCGGAGCCATGCTGTTTTTTTCTACGGGCTGTTGCGGGGTCCGGTTGACCGGACGTTCTGGCTTGCCGGAAGCCGGCAGGCACGCCCGCTACCCGCTGTTGTTTTCGATGATCCGTCGCAGCATGCTGCGCAGCAGTTGGATCTCATCCTCGGAAAAACCGCGGAAGTGGTGGGCAAGTACCTTGCAGAAGATGGCGGGCAGCCGTTCCACCAGTTCCTGGCCCTGTGGCGTGACCGACAGGTCGACCACGCGGCGGTCGGCGTCGCGGCGCCGGCGTTCGATCAGCCCGCGCTTTTCCATGCGGCTGAGCAGGCGCGTGACCGAGCCCATGTCGGTATTCAGTTCGCGGCCCAGGTCGGTGACGGTCGAGGCGCGGCCGGTGGCCAGCATCATCAGGCAGCTGGCTTGTGCCTGCGTGATGTCCAGGCTGCTGACTTCCTGCTCGACCCCGTGCGCCAGCATGTTCCTGGCGCGCTGCATCAGGTAGCCGACGCTGTCGCACATCTGGTACTGGGCGGGATCGAACAGGCCGGCCGTGGATTCGGCTGGTTGATCGGAGGAAGGGAGCCGTGACATCTTTGCCTTTGCAATCTTTGCTGAGGCAAATATATGTTCACGTTTAACGATAAGCAAGAACGGAAATTGGTTATTCCACTTTTCGCAATGATATTCATTCGGTAAGTGGCGGTTCCGATCAACGCGTCTTGCGCTGCAACATGCTACAATGTTAGGTTACCTCAGATTCTCCAAAGCGAGACGCAGCAATGACCCGCGCCATCCGAAATATCGCCATCATCGCCCACGTCGATCATGGCAAGACCACCCTGGTCGACCAGCTCCTGCGCCAGGCAGGCACCTTCCGCGACAACCAGCAAGTCGCCGAGCGGGTGATGGACTCGAACGACCTGGAAAAGGAACGCGGGATCACGATTCTCGCGAAGAACTGTGCCGTCGAGTACAACGGCACCCATATCAATATCGTCGACACCCCGGGCCACGCCGACTTCGGCGGTGAAGTGGAGCGCGTGCTGTCGATGGTCGACGGCGTGCTGCTGCTGGTCGACGCGGTCGAGGGCCCGATGCCCCAGACCCGCTTCGTCACGCGCAAGGCGCTGGCGCTGGGCCTGAAGCCGATCGTGGTGGTCAACAAGATCGACCGCCCGGGCGCGCGCCCGGACTGGGTCATCAACCAGACCTTCGACCTGTTCGACAAGCTGGGCGCCACCGACGAGCAGCTCGACTTCCCGGTGATCTACGCCTCGGGCCTGAACGGCTTTGCCGGCCTGACCGAAGACGTGCGCGACGGCGACATGAAGCCGCTGTTCGAGACCGTGCTGGACAAGGTGCCGGTGCGTGACGACGATCGGGACGGCCCCCTGCAGCTGCAGATCATCTCGCTGGACTACTCCAGCTACGTCGGCAAGATCGGCGTGGGCCGCATTTCGCGTGGCCGCGCCCGTCCGCTGCAGGACGTGGTGGTCAAGTTCGGCCCGGAAGGCAACCCGATCAAGGGCCGCATCAACCAGGTGCTGAAGTTCCAGGGCCTGGAGCGCGAGATCGTGTCCGAGGCCGAAGCCGGCGACATCGTGCTGATCAACGGCATCGAAGAACTGGGTATCGGCTGCACCGTGTGCGCGCCGGAGGCCCAGGACGCGCTGCCGATGCTGAAGGTGGACGAGCCGACGCTGACCATGAACTTCTGCGTCAACACCTCGCCGCTGGCCGGCCGTGAAGGCAAATTCGTGACCAGCCGCCAGCTGCGCGAGCGCCTGGACCGCGAACTGAAGTCCAACGTGGCGCTGCGCGTG
This sequence comes from Cupriavidus sp. GA3-3, assembly GCF_000389805.1. NCBI lineage: Bacteria > Pseudomonadati > Pseudomonadota > Betaproteobacteria > Burkholderiales > Burkholderiaceae > Cupriavidus > Cupriavidus sp. GA3-3. Next base: position 194,337 of record NZ_KB944471.1, on the reverse strand, counting down.
GCCGATACCGGCGACGACACCATCTTTGAAGTGTCTGGCCGCGGTGAACTGCACCTGACCATCCTGCTGGAAAACATGCGCCGCGAAGGCTACGAGCTGGCCGTGTCGCGTCCGCGCGTGGTGTTCAAGGAAATCGACGGCGTCAAGTGCGAGCCGTACGAACTGCTGACCGTGGACGTCGAAGACAGCCACCAGGGCGGCGTGATGGAAGAGCTGGGCCGCCGCAAGGGCGAACTGCTCGACATGGCGTCGGACGGCAAGGGCCGTACCCGCCTGGAATACCGCATCCCGGCCCGTGGCCTGATCGGTTTCCAGGGCGAGTTCATGACGCTGACGCGCGGCACCGGCCTGATCAGCCATATCTTCGACGACTACGCGCCGGTGCGCGAGGGCGGCCTGGGCGAGCGCCACAACGGCGTGCTGATCTCGCAGGACGACGGCGACGCCGTGGCTTACGCGCTGTGGAAGCTGCAGGACCGTGGCCGCATGTTCGTCAAGCCGGGCGATGCGCTGTACGAAGGCATGATCATCGGCATCCACAGCCGCGACAACGACCTGGTGGTCAACCCGATCAAGGGCAAGCAGCTGACCAACGTTCGTGCTTCGGGTACAGACGAAGCCGTGCGCCTGGTGCCGCCGATCCAGATGTCGCTCGAATATGCGGTGGAATTCATCGCCGACGACGAACTGGTCGAGCTCACGCCCAAGAGCATCCGCCTGCGCAAGCGCCACCTGAAGGAGCACGAGCGCAAGCGTGCTTCCCGCGAAGGCGCATAAGCGCTGACGCCGGCAATAAAAAAACCGCGCCCCGAAGGCGCGGTTTTTTATTGCGTGCCGGGCAGCGGCTCCAGTGCCGGTGCGCGCGGGCTGCGCCACTCGGGCGGCTTCCACAGGTAGCGCAGGTCGCGATCGCGCCAGGCATCGGCGAACATGTCGCGCCATTCGTGGAAGGTCAGCGTCAGCGGGTTATGGGTGCGCACCTGGCGGGTGATGCCGTACACCGGGGCCTCATGCTCGGGGACGAAGGTGCCGAACAGGCGGTCCCAGATCGTCAGCACACCGGCGTAGTTGCGGTCGATGTACTGCGGGTTCTTCGCATGGTGGACGCGATGGACCGATGGCGTATTCAGTAGCGACTCGATCAGCTGCCAGCGTTGCCCCAGCCGCGTATGCACGAAGAACTGGAAGGCCAGGTTCACGCCGACCGCCAGGATCACCCAGTCCGGCGTGAAGCCGATCCATGCCAGCGGAATCCAGAACAGCCACATGCCTGAGAGCGGATACGTCAGGCTCTGCCGGAACGCCGTCGAGAAATTCATGCCTTCCGACGAATGGTGCGTCACGTGCGAAGCCCACAGCCAGCGCACGCGGTGGCTGGCGCGGTGGAACCAGTAATAGAGAAAGTCCTGCAGCAGCAATAGCAGCGCGAATGACCACAGGGTCTCGGGCATGGCGCGCAGGCCGTGCTGGTAGCACCAGGTATAGACCGTGCGGATCATCAGCCAGAGGAAGAACGCATCCGAGGCCTGGTGCATCAGCGCCAGCGCTGCGTTGGATACGGTGTCGCGCAGGCTGTAGACGGTCGGGTCGCGGCGGGCCCAGTACCATGCCTCGGCGCCGATGGTCAGCAGGAACACTGGCGCAAAGGCCAGCAGCACCAGTCCGGGATCGAGCGATTCAGTGTTCATGCCGCCAGTTTGCATATTCCGCATGGAATTGCCACGAGGGGTTCCTCCAAACGGCGCTGCGCGGGGTCTCGCGGCGCATCCGCCACATGGTGGATTGCTGTACTGCCACGCAATTCTGTCACGCGTGTGAAGGTGGTGAATACCGGTAAAGGACGCAGCCAGCGTGCCGTAGTTGAACAGGGCGGCGGCGCGGCTCGCGCTCCCGATTTCCCCGATTCCTCTTCCCCCGGAGCCTTCATGTTCAAGAACACTACCATCGGAGCCAGATTGTGGTTCCTCACCATCGTCACAAACTTGTTGTTGTTGATTGTCGGCGCAGTGGGTTGGCTCGGCATGTCGCGCAGCAACGAGGCGACGCACCAGATCTATGGGCAGCAGCTGTCGGCCGCGGTCAACCTGGCCGAAGCGCGTTCGAACCAGCTGCTGGTGCGCGTACTGCTGGACCAGGCGACCTTCGCCACGGACCCCGCCGATGCCAAGGCGCGCGCCGCGACCGCGGAAGGCTTTGCGCGCGATTCAGAGAAGGCCTGGCAGGCCTATCTCGCCTTGCCGCGCTCGGCTGACGAAGCCAGGGCGGTGGAGGATGTCACCGCCAGGCGCGATGCGCTCTTCAAGCAGGGTGTCGCGCCGATGATCACTGCGCTGCATGCCGGCGACCGCGATGGCGTGATGAAGGCCGTGCTCGAAACCATCCCGCAGCTCGACATCGCCTTCACCGCCGTCAATGCCGAACTGAACAAGCTGCAGGTGGCCAGCGCCAAGCAGGTCTACGAGGCATCGCAGCAACGCTATCGCAACCTGTTCGCGCTGTCGGCATGCGTGCTGGCAGTGGGCCTGGCATTCAGCACCGTGGTGGCATGGCGCCTGCGCCGTTCGATCGTGCAGCCGCTGGATACTGCGATCGGGCGTTTCGAGAAGATCGCGGGTGGCGACCTGAGCGTCGCCGCTTCCGGCGGCGAGGTGCTGGCCGATGAGTCGGCGCGCAACGAGACCGCGCGCATGCTCGGCATGCTGGGACGGATGCAGGCCAGCCTGGTGGCCATGGTGGGCGACGTGCGTGGCGGCGCGGACTCGATTGCCTCGGCCAGCAAGCAGATCGCCAGCGGCAACGCCGACCTGTCGCAGCGTACCGAGCAGCAGGCGGCCTCGCTGGAAGAGACCGCCTCCAGCATGGAGGAACTGACCAGTACCGTGCGCCAGAATGCCGACAGCGCGCGCGAGGCCCGCGGGCTGGCAACGGATGCCGCGAGCCTGGCCGAGCGCGGCAGCGAGGCCGTGCTGCGCGTGGTCAACGTCATGCAATCGATCGATGCCAGCTCGGGCAAGATCGTCGACATCATCGACGTGATCGAGAAGGTTGCGTTCCAGACCAATATCCTGGCGCTGAACGCGGCCGTGGAAGCCGCGCGTGCCGGCGAGCACGGCCGGGGATTTGCCGTGGTGGCTGGCGATGTGCGCGACCTGGCGCAGCGCTGCGCCGGCGCATCGAAGGAGATCCGCGCGCTGATCGGCGCCTCGGTGGCCAATGTGCGTGAGGGCTCGGGGCTGGTCGATGACGCCGGTCGGGCGATGCAGGACATCGTCGACGCGGTGCAGCGTGTCAGGGCCATCATCGGCGATATCAGCGCGGCCTCGGACGAGCAGTCCAACGGCATCGAGCAGGTCAACGTGGCGGTGTCGCAGATGGACAGCATGACGCAGCAGAATGCGGCGCTGGTGGAGCAGGCGGCCGCCGCGGCGGCATCGCTCGAAGACCAGGCGCAGCGCCTGACCTCGCTGGTGGCGACGTTCCGGCTGGCCTGACGGTGCCGGGCGCATGCGCAGTGACTGCACATGCGCAGCAAGCTGCCCACAGGGGTGCGCTTGCCGATGCGACTGGCGTAAAATCGCGAGTTGCATTGGAGGAGTACGACATGACTGAATTCGTCACGACCGAGGTCCGCGGTGGCATCGGATACCTGACGCTGAACCGCCCGCAGGCGCTCAACGCCCTGTCGCTCGACATGATCCGCGCCATCACCCAGGCGCTGCAGACCTGGGCCGCCGCACCCGAGGTGGCGGCCGTGGTGGTTGCCGGTGCCGGCGGCAAGGCCTTCTGCGCCGGGGGCGATATCCGCTATTTCCACAAGGCTGCGCACGAAGGCGATCCGCTGCTCGACCAGTTCTTTGTCGAAGAATACGCGCTGAACTTCCTGATCCACCGCTATGCCAAGCCCTATATCGCACTGATGGACGGCGTGGTGATGGGCGGCGGCATGGGCATCTCGCAAGGGGCGCGGCTGCGCCTGGTCACCGATCGCACCAAGATGGCGATGCCGGAAACCAATATCGGCCTGTTCCCGGATGTGGGCGGCGGCTGGTTCCTGGCGCGCACGCCGGGCCGCATCGGCGAGTACCTGGGGCTGACCGGCACCGTGATCCATGCCGCCGACGCACTCTACGCCGGGCTGGCCGACGCCTATCTGCCGGGCAACCGGCTGGCCGAGCTGGTCGATTCGCTGCGCACGCAGCAGTTTGCCAGCGGCGACGCCGTGCTGGCGCACATCGAAGGCTTTACCGCTGCGCACCGCGATGACTGCGTGCCGGCGCAAAGCACGCTGGCCGGGTTGTCGGCGCAGATCGACAGCCTGTTCGCCGGCAACACCATGCCGGACATCCTCGCCGCCGTCAGCGACGCCCCGGGCGACTGGGCCGCGCAGACCGCCGCCATGCTGCGCAGCCGCTCGCCACTGATGCTGTGCGTGACGCTGGAGCAGATCCGCCGTGCGCGCAGCATGTCGCTCGAAGACGAGCTGCGCATGGAACTGGACATGATGCATTACGTGTTCCGCAACGGCGACGGTGTCGAGGGCATCCGCGCACTGGCTGTCGACAAGGACCACAAGCCGCGCTGGCAGCATGCGCGGCTTGATGATGTCAGCCGCGAGAAGGTGCTGTCGTTCTTCGACAGCCCGTGGCGCGCCGAGGAACATCCGCTGGCGTCGCTCGGCAAGACTGCCTGACATCCGCTGCGCAGGACGTGGCGGCGCCGACTCGGGTAGAGTGACGGCTGGACCGGCGCACGCGGCCAGGCCAACCCTGGCCGCGTGCGCCGTCCGCGTCATTCCGTCCACACAGTCAAAGGAGCCGCAATGAGTAATCCTCGTGATGTCGTTGTACTGGTGGGAAGCCTGCGCAAGGAGTCATACAACCGCAAACTGGCCAAGGCGCTGATCGCGCTGGCGCCGCAGCAACTCAAGCTGGAGATTGTCGAGATCGGCGAGCTGCAGCTGTACAACCAGGACCTGGACGACAAACCTACCCAGGCCTGGACCACGTTCCGCGACCGCGTCCGCCGCGCCGACGCCGTGTTGTTCGTGACCCCGGAATACAACCGCTCCGTGCCCGCGCCGCTGAAGAACGCCATCGACGTGGGCTCGCGGCCCTACGGCAGCAGCGTCTGGGACGGCAAGCCTGGCGCCGTCATCAGCGCTTCGCCCGGCGCCATCGGTGGCTTCGGTGCCAACCAGCACCTGCGCCAGTCGATGGTGTTCCTCAATGTCCCGATGCTGCAGCAGCCTGAGGCGTATATCAGCGGCGTCGACAAGCTGTTTGATGAGCAGGGCGGGATCGCCAATGAATCGACCAAGGGCTTTCTCGGCAAATTTCTGACGACGTTTGCAGGCTGGATCGAGCGGACTGCGCCGCGGTGATACTGCGGGGGCCGGGCGCTGTGAACCTCGACGCGGTAGCCTGTAACCGCGGTTTGGGGGGACGTGTCAGGTTACGAAGGCGTGCGCATCCGCCCCGGCTCCTGTCAGCGAACGTTCAGAGGTCGAGTCGAGAACCATCGAGTGCCATCCATGCCCAGAGGAGAAGCACCGGCATCCCGGCCAGCCAGCGCAGCCAAATGCTGCGGTTCATTGCCAGCAACGCCCAAATTGCAAGTGAGCAACCAAGCAGGAGTGCGAAGCACGACAGCAGGTAGTTCGCCTGTGATTGATATGCCCACATCGCCGCAGATGGTCCTTGGCCGCCGAACGGATAGTTCTCAGGGCCTGTCCAGGCTCCCCATATCTCTACCAGCATCAGCATGACGACGAGACCGAGGATGCTGGAACCGACAGCCTTAATAGCGAACTTCCAGTTCCATGTCTTTGGCATAGTACAAAAACTCTTTGGCAAAGGAATTCATTGAACTGGTGAGGTCGATGCAACCTGCAGAGCCAGGGTAGCTTCCGCCGTGGATCGTGAAATTGCTTCGGCCAAACACGTTTGTCCCCGGGCGTGGCTGGCAGTTCTGTTGAAGATGCTTGTAATTTCCCAGCGTTGAAAATCATCCTGCCGCGCGGGGTGCGGGCCCCCTGTCAGGGGCGGGCGCGCACGTTTCCATTTGCACGCAGAGGGCTTCGGGAATCAATCAGCGCAGTCCGAATGTGCATGTTATCTGTGCTGCACGTCTTCTATTTCTTGTGGCATTCAATGGCCGTGCTGACCTAGCCCAGTTAAGCCGTGCACGCGGAGTGATGCCAAGGAGCCGTTTCAGCATCGCGAGTGCACCTGTGTTGCTTCGATCGATCTCGATCTGCCCTCGATGGTAAACTCAAGCGCTTCCGCTCATCAGCGAACTTGCCGTTTCCCGGCAGGCTGACGAGGCAGTTTTTGAGTTTTTCTAAGTAGGAATATCGGTCCAGGCGGATCGTTGTGAAATGACTGATTATCAAGGGAAGATCGCTGCTGCAAGCCCGCGCCGGGTGTCCGTGGCCCCGATGATGGACTGGACCGACCGCCATTGCCGCATGTTCCACCGCCAGCTCAGCCGCCACACCTGGCTGTACACCGAGATGGTGACCACCGGCGCGCTGCTGCATGGCGACGTCCCGCGCCACCTGGACTTCGATGCGGCAGAACACCCGGTCGCGCTGCAGTTGGGCGGCAGCGAGCCGGCAGATCTTGCCATGGCGGCCAAGCTGGGGCAGCAGTGGGGCTATGCGGAAGTCAACCTGAACTGCGGCTGCCCGTCCGAGCGCGTGCAGCGCGGGGCCTTCGGCGCGTGCCTGATGGCCGAGCCGCAACTGGTGGCCGACTGCGTCAAGGCGATGCGCGATGCGGTGGATATCCCGGTCACCGTCAAGCATCGCATCGGCATCGACAAGATCGAGCACTACGATTTTGTTCGTGATTTCGTCGGCCGGGTGGCCGAGGCGGGTTGCGGCACGTTTATCGTCCACGCGCGCAATGCGATCCTGAAGGGCCTGAGCCCGAAAGAAAACCGTGAGATTCCGCCGCTGCGCTATGAGGTGGCGTACCAGCTGAAGCAGGAGTTTCCTGGGCTGGAGATCCTGATCAACGGTGGCATCGTCAGCTATGACGAGGTGGCGGCCCACCTCGAGCACGTCGATGGCGTGATGATCGGTCGCGAGGCATACCATCAGCCCTATGTATTGGCCGAAATGGATGCGCGCTTCTATGGCGATGCGAGTGCGCCGGCGCCGTCGCGGCTCGATGTCGAGCTGGCGATGCAGCGCTATATCGGCGACCTGGTGGAGCGGGGTGGCTATATGGGCGCGGTCACGCGCCACATGCTTGGCCTGCATCGTGGCATCGCGGGCGGGCGTGGCTGGCGCCGCGTGCTGTCGGATGCCAAGCGCATGAATGCGGCACGCACGCGAGCCGATGTGGATGCACTGTTCGAAGAGGCGCGCGCGCACTTGCGGCCGCAGGCACAAGAGCCTCTGGCCGCGTAAGCGAGCGTGGGCTGCGCGTTCTGCCGAGGCCGCGCTCTAACTCCGAATCGTGAAAATGTGCATGGCTGCGCGGGGGTACCGCGCGCCGCACTTGCAATGCCTGATCGCCCGGAAACCGGCGCCAGGAAAGGGATTCCCCTAATTCGCTGAGGCAGGGCACTTTCATACACTGTGCCTGCCCTCGAATACAGGGCTTTCTTCAACTGATTATTAGCCCGCTTCGGCGGGCTTTTTTTTCGTCGCAGTACTCTTGTTGCTACGCCAGGCTTGTTGCTCTTCGTTTACCCGAATGGTGCATTCCCAGCATGACAGTTACAGTGCAACCGCCTTCAGGGCATTTGAGATCGCTAAATTTAAGAGTCCGCGCTGCGGACTCTTTTTTTGCGCGCTCGCTTTGCTTGCGCCGACGAGGGGATTAGACGGTTGTCCCCGTAAAGAGTTCCATCGGTCACGCCAGCAGGCTAGCGCGTATGGCTGATGCCTACGTCCAGCGTGCCGTACGTCGTGATGCTCGATTCCCTGCCGTCGACCCCGCCGCCAGCGCATCCGCCGAGCAAGGCCGCCAATGCCGTCAGCGCAAGAATCCGCGCTGGCCATCTACACTTGATTTGCATTCCCGTTTCCTGCCGTTCGTAGACGTGTCGATTTTGTCGATGACGTCGATTGGGCTCTCAGATGCTCGTGAGGTTCCTTCGCCAGGTGCTGGCGCCACGACAATGAGAAGGCAGGGTGGCCAAAAAGAGGCAGGCGGCCCGATGGGGCGGGCCGCCTGACGGGAAGGTCGAGGGGGGTCAATGTCCCTCAGGCACAAGTATCGCTTCGCGCATTTGCGGCATGAACCCTGCAGAGGTAGGGGCTGTGCACAGCATATTTCCGCGAGCGAATCAGCGGCAGGCGCGAAGGTGCCAGCGCCGGGCGGGCGCCCTGGTCGGCGGCCGTGATACGATCCCTCGCATAGCCCCAGGCGAGACAAGGCATGGCACGCGGACCGAGCCGGCAGGGGGAGCAGCGTGGAAAAAGAAAACGTGGAAAACGAAGCGCCGTTCGGCGTTGTCTATGAAGACTTCCGGGTGATCTGGGTTGCCGAGCAACTGCAGGACGGCAAATGGACGGCACGCTACTGCTGGCATCCCGGCACTTCGGAAGCTGCTGGCAAGGCGTTGCAGGAAGCCGTGCTGAACGGCAAGTCGCGCCGCCTGTTGGGGCAGTTCGATACCGAAGCGGAGACCGTCGAAGCCATCAAGCAGGCAGTGCTGCTTGAAGCAAAGTGGAGCCCGTCCAGAACCTGAGCTTTTCTCTCAAAAAAATTGTGCGGAATACTAGCCATTCCGGCAAACTGTTTGTATAATCTTGGTTTTCGTCGATCAGCAACGTAACGCGCTGATGACCTCTACGGTGGCTGTAGCTCAGTTGGTAGAGTCCAGGATTGTGATTCCTGTCGTCGTGGGTTCGAGTCCCATCAGCCACCCCAAATTTTCTTTCGCATCAAGGCCTTACGGGCTTTCTAACCGTCCCATGATGCGGAATTTCCCACGGAAATGGGAATTTCCCCACGGCGCCACTGGCGCTGTTTCTGTTTTCTGCTCCCTTATTCTGTTGCTGCTGCCCGTTTGACCTTGCGCCGATCGTAGTGACGGTGGGTGGTCGATGGGTTGGCGTGCGCCGCGAAGTCGTAGGCGTCGGCGGACCTGCGCTCGAGCTTGGTGGTGATCGCTGCGGGGCGGATGTCCATGGCGGCGAAGTGGACCTCGTATGCCTTCAGGGTTGTCATGCTGCCTCCCTAGCGGCGAGCATGGCGTCGGCCTCGATGTAGCGGAGGCGGGCACGCGCATCAGCCCAGAAGATCGCGTTGGCTAGCGGGTGGGCGGCGTAGTCAGGCATGGCGCGGCCGAGCAGTTGCTCCGCATAGCGGACGCCGATTTCATCGCCAACGACAACCTTCGCGGCGAAGTAGTCGCGAAGGGTCATGCCGCCAACTATCTCGTTCGGGTAGTCCTTGTTGAACGACGTGGGAAATGCCGAGCCGCCGTTGTCGATGTCGGTACTCACCCGCCGCCGCATGCCGACGCGCCAGGACATCGCCCTGGTGCAGAACACGCAAGCCGACATCCTGGATCTCTGGTCGCGCGGCCTGGCCGAGCGCGACAAGGGCATTCAGGACCGGGCGGCAGCCTGGCTGAATAGCTGGAACGAAAAGAACCCGGAATCACCCATCCTGATCAACGGGCGCCAGTTGCAGAGCCGCGTCAAGCAGATGGCGACGCCGAGCGCAGATCGGATGTTGAAAGGGGCGCCGAAGGGTCTGCGCGGCCGGCTGGCCGGCGAGTTCGCTGCTGGCCGCCCCGCGAAGGAGGGGAGTGATGAAGCGCTACTTCTGAAACGTGCTGATCGCCGTCGACCAACTCGGCAACGCGCTAGCCGCCGGCGACCCAGACGAGACGATCAGGCGTTTCTTCCCAGCAAGCATGCCGGCGCTATTCTTCGTCGCGCTCTGGATTGGTTCCATCGACCCGGCTCAAGTACCGGTGCATTGTCCCGTCTAGCCTGTGAACGTAGAGATCGACGCGTTCGGCACAGGCGGCTGTCCAGCCGTCACGGACGGCGTCCGCTTTCGTAGTGAACGGGATATTCGGACTGCCGTCTCGACAAATGTCCCAATGGCCGAGATGCGGCATGATGTGAACGTGTCGCATTTTGGGACCCCCGCATCAGTATGCAATTCGAGTCTAGGGCCTACACATGAGCAATCAATGTTGGACAGATGCTCAATCGGGCCTGTCTGGCAAAAGAAAAGCCCTCGACCAGGGTGGCGAGGGCCCGAAGTGGAGGCAGGCGTGTCGCAGGACCGCCCACTTAGAATCCAACTGAGGGCATGACCTTAATCGGCATCACGGACGCAAGTGAGCGCGCTCGCGTCGCAATCGCGAAAATCGATCTCACTTGGCTCGTTTTCCACGCCATGGATCGTGAGGACGGCATCCTGCGCCATTGCCATTTGAACGCCTGCGGCAATCGCTGCGCCGCGGGAGGGATAGGTTACACGCGTGCCGCTTGGATCATCGGTTTCTACGGCCCATCGGGATTCTTCGGTCAGCACAACCTGGACGGTATTGACAGACATTAATGCACCTCCTTGGTTGGGGCATGTCTTCGTTGTAGGCGCGATGAGTCGAACTCGATGTCGGGCAACCTCCTACCTTCGTGGATGGAGATGGCAAATAGCTGGTCAGAGGCGCATTCGTGTCAGGAAAGCGCGCTATACGTTGTGCAAAACCGCCGATCCGTGCAAAAAAGCCCTCGGTCGGGTCGAGAGATCGAAGGGAGGGTGTATTCGAGCCGTCGTCAGGCGCCGGTGCCAACATGGCGTTCCTGTTCTCAGAGGCCTATGCTTAACTCAGTCTTCTGCACGCTAACCGCGATGAAGCGCCACGTTTCTCACCTACCCGGCCACCCAGAACTCCCCGTGCACGGCGCGCGCTATTACTTCGCGCTGGTTGCTGGGCTGATCATTCTGGGCGGGCTGTACCTCGCCGTCGCAGTGTAGCGAGCTCGATGCATTGCAGTCAAAGCGCAGGAACAAGCGGTCCCACGCCTGTCGTGGATGTCCCGGTTGCCTCTGCAGTTTGGGGCGATGCTCAGCGGGAGCGAAAAATGCAAGCGATATTTGCCAGAGGCTACACGCAACGGCCCGTGATAGTCGTGGCCCGAGAATACGCGGTTGACGGTATTCAAGTTGACGTGGGAGATCTAGTGACCGTTCGCGTCCTTGATCAGGATGTCGAGTTTGGCATCCGCCTATCCGGTCCCGGGGACAGCGTGGACAGCTGGCGGGGCACGATTTTTCATATTGCGCGCGGTGAAGAGGCGCTTACGTATGCAGAAGGGCTTGAGCTTGACGACATCGTGGATGTCTCGCGCGCGGAGATGGCCGAGATCATTAAGCACAACGACGATTCCCGATCTGTTTCGGCTCGCTCGATCCCGGATGGCGGCGTGGTGTAAGCCATGACGCCGGCGGTCTCCGGCACGCTTTAGATCACTGCTTCTTTCCGCCAGATCTCGGCCACAGTGGTCATCCCCTCCTTGCTCCGCCATGCAAAAATCATGCAAAAAAGCCGCGTACAAGGCGGGCTACGGAAAGTTTGCGCCGGTGGTGGTCGGGTATGTCTCGGGGGTTGCTGCAGGCAAGGGGCGCCGTTGGCGGGCCAAAAATTGAGGTGGCGCATGGGGCTCGCACGGGTTACAATTTTTCCCACGGCACCCGTAGAAGCCGCATGAATGCTTGTGAAAAATTGAGCGTTCATGGGAAAAAAACGAGGCCGAAAGCGTTGATTCCAAAGGGGAAAATGGCGATTGATGCGGGGATTGAGATTCCTGTCGTCGTGGGTTCGAGTCCCATCAGCCACCCCAAAGCATTTCCCAGAACGGCGCCTCGCGAGGGCGCCGTTCTGCATTTCCCGGGGGCGGTATGTCTGTTCGAGCGGCAGCGGTTGGCGTAGCGATGGCAGCCATGGTGGCAGGGTGTGCCACCGGCACTTCTGAAAAGGACATTCGCGCGCGTGCGCCGATGCGCTTGTTCACGCCCGCCAAGATGGGTGAGGTTGCGAAATGCCTGCGCAACAATCTGGGCGATGACGCCGCGGTCGTCAACTATCCGGCGAAGAGCCAGACCGAGATCCGCATCGGCCAGACCACGTCTGGCGGTGAATACCAATACGCCTATCTGATTTCGCTGACGGCGAAGCCGGATGGTACGGCGCTGGAGCTGCGCAAGAGCGATACGTGGTTCCCGCAGCTGACGCCGACGGAGCTGGAAGCCGAAGCCAAGGCGTGTGCGCCGCGTAGCTGAGGACGGCGCCCGCAGCTGCTCGGAGACAGCCGGCAGATTTCAGGCGGCCAGCTTTTCGGCGGTTTCGAGTTCAAGCATGCGGCAGATCGCCGCCATGCTGCCGACCATGGTGCGGCGCTGCGTACCCTGGTAGACGCGTACGCCCTTGCTCTGGCGGAACGGCACGGGCTTGACCGGGCGACGGGCGGCGACTTGGTGGATTTGCGGCATGGTGGCACCTCTTTTAGGCAAAGCGGGGTCAACACCCGGCAAGCCGGGCGGCGTCTGCAAAGCAATGGAAGCGGGTGGGCCCGCGCAGGCGGTTGGCCTGCGGTGCCCGGCTAGAAGCCGGAAGATCGGATCAGCCCGACGGCGATGCCTTCCAGCGAGAACTCCTCCCCAGGCTCCACGATAATGTTGGTGAAGTCCGGGTTTTCTGCGATCAGTTCGATATGGCCACCGCGCCGCTGCAGGCGCTTGACGGTCACGTCATCACCCAGGCGCGCCACCACGATCTTGCCGTTGTCGGCTTCGCTGGCGCGGCGCACGGCCAGCAGGTCGCCGTCGAGGATGCCGGCATCGCGCATGCTCAGGCCGCGCACTCGCAGCAGGTAATCGGGGCGTTCGTCGAAGACCGAGGCGTCGACCTGGTACTGGCGGTCGATATGCTCGGCGGCGAGTATCGGGCTGCCGGCAGCAACGCGGCCCACCAGCGGCAGCGTCAGCTGCATCACGCCGGCCATCGGCAACGAAAACTGGTCGGGCATTTCCGAATCGCTGCGTGCCACCTTCAGGCGGATGCCGCGTGAAGCGCCCGGGGTCAGTTCGATCACGCCCTTGCGTGCCAGCGCCCTCAGGTGTTCTTCCGCGGCATTGGGCGAGGAGAAGCCAAACTCTGCGGCGATTTCGGCGCGCGTGGGCGGAAAGCCGGTGCGGCGGATCGTGTTGCGGATCAGATCGAAAATCTGCTGCTGCCGGGGTGTCAGGGTCGCCATGGGATCGCCGTTCCGTGCGGGGTCGCGGGGTTTCGGGTAAGAGGATCGGTCGATCCTTTATCCTGCATCCGTCTGACCGGGCACTGTATGTTTAAACAGTATGCTGTGATTTTATACAGTATCGGCCTGAGCGCAAGCAGAATTTTTGGGGCGTGTCTCATGGACGGAATGCGGATCACCGGCGAGAGCCGCGGCGAGGCGGGGTGCGCCCGTTACAATCGGCATTCCTGCCTTTCCACTTTCTTTGCACGCTCCATGACCCAATTGCCTCGCATCGTCGTACTGGCCACCGGCGGCACCATTGCTGGCGCGGCCGGAAACTCTGCCAGCAGCGCACGCTACCAGGCGGCGACCGTGCCGGTGTCGTCGTTGCTGGCAGCGGTGCCCGCGCTGCAGTCGGCGGCTCGCATCGAGGCCGAGCAGGTGGCCCAGGTCGACAGCAAGGACATGACCTTCACGCTCTGGCAAACGCTGGCGGCGCGGGTTGAGCACTGGTCCGCGCAGCCCGACGTGGCTGGCATCGTGATCACCCACGGCACCGATACGCTGGAAGAAACTGCGATGGCGCTGCACCTGACGCAATCGTGTCCGGTGCCCGTGGTGATGACAGCGGCAATGCGGCCGTCGACGTCGCTGTCGGCCGATGGGCCGCTGAACCTGCTGGATGCGGTGCGCGTGGCCGCTCATCCCGATGCGCGCGGCAAGGGTGTGCTGGTGGTGCTGAACCAGCAGATCCACGCTGCGCGGGATGTGGCCAAGGCCCACACGTCGGCGGTGGACGCCTTTGTCTCGGCCTGCGGGCCGCTGGGTTTCGTGCAGGACGACTACGTGCGCTTCGCCCGCGCGCCACGCGCGGCCTGGGTGATCGGGCCGATGCCGGCGGCGTGGCCGATGGTGGAGATCGTGGCGAGCTACGCGCAGCCGGGCAGGGTGGCAGTGGATGCGCTGGTCCGCGCGGGTGTAGCCGGGCTGGTGGTGGCTGCCGCCGGCAATGGCTCGGTGCATGAGGTGCTGGCCGGGGCGCTGGCCGATGCCGCTGCCGCGGGGGTGGCCGTGGTGCGCAGTTCCCGCACCGGGGCCGGCCATGTGGCGATTCCGCCCCAGCTCAGCCCGACGGATGGAGCTTTTGTTTCCGCAACGGACCTCAATCCCTATAAGGCGCGCGTGCTGCTGGCCCTGGCGCTGGCAGCCGACTCAGGCCTGGCGCGGGATCCGGCAAGGCTGCAGGCCGTGTTTGCCAACGCCTGATTTGCCTGTGTAATCAGCGGCTTGCGCACTTGCCGCCATGCGCGCTATAATGTAAGGCTATTCAACCTTGCCACACCGGACTCGTGACGCCCGGGTGGCTAATCCAAAAGGAGCGTCAATGCGTCATTACGAAATCGTCTTCATCGTCCATCCGGACCAGAGCGAACAAGTGCCGGCCATGATCGAGCGCTACAAGCAGCTCGTGACCTCGCAGAACGGCAACGTTCACCGCGTGGAAGACTGGGGCCGTCGCCAGATGGCTTACATGATCCAGAAGCTGGCCAAGGCTCACTACGTTTGCCTGAACATCGAATGCGGCAAGGAAACGCTGGCTGAACTGGAACACGCTTTCAAGTTCAACGACGCCGTCCTGCGCCACCTGATCGTGCAGACCAAGAAGGCCGAGACCGCACCTTCGCCGATGATGAAGGAAGTGCAGCGCGAAGAAGCCCGCAAGGCCGCGCAAACGACCACCGAAGGCCAGGCCGCCTGAGTGCGGACTGCGGTGCGCGCCATGGCTGACAGCGTCGGCTACGGCAGCATGGATTGCAACCAGCAAGAGGTCCCGCGTTGAACCAGCTTCGGCTTGCCGCCACCCTGGCGGAACGCGATGCCCTGCGCTATACCCCGGCCGGGGTTCCCGTCGTGAACTGCATCCTGCAGTACAGCGGCGAGGCCGTCGAGGCGCAAACGCCGCGGCAGGTCGAGTTTGCAATCTCAGCGATGGGGGTCGGACAGGTTGGCCAGCGTCTGGAGCGCTTACCGCTCGGCACGCTGCTCGACTGCGAAGGATTCCTGGCCCGCAGGCACCGCAACAGCAAGGCTCTCGTCTTTCACATCACTGGATGTAAAGCATTCGAAAAGGATTGAATCATGGCATTCGTCAAACGTGACAACAAGAACAAGAAGCGCTTCCAGCAACAGAACCCGCTGTTCAAGCGCAAGCGCTTCTGCCGCTTCACCGTGGCTGGCGTGGAACAGATCGACTACAAGGATCTGGACACCCTGAAGGACTTCATCGGCGACAACGGCAAGATCACGCCCGCCCGCCTGACCGGTACCAAGGCTCACTATCAGCGTCAGCTGGATACGGCCATCAAGCGTGCGCGTTTCCTCGCGCTGATGCCGTACACCGACCTGCACAAGAACTGATCAGGCCATAGGTCCGTTAAGGAGAGAATACGATGCAAATTATTCTGCTGGAAAAAGTCATCAACCTGGGCAACCTGGGTGACATCGTCAAGGTGAAGGACGGTTACGCCCGTAACTTCCTGATCCCGGGCAAGAAGGCCCGCCGTGCTACGCAAACCGCGATCGCCGAATTCGAAGTCAAGCGCGCCGAGCTGGAAAAGGCCGCTGCCGAGAAGCTGGCCGCTGCGCAAGCCGAAGGCGAGAAGCTGAGCGGCCTGAGCGTCCAGATCAGCCAGAAGTCGGGTGTGGACGGCCGCCTGTTCGGTTCCGTGACCAATGCCGACATCGCTGAAGCCCTGGCTGGCCAAGGCTTCAAGCTGGAAAAGGCCCAGGTTCGCATGCCGAACGGTCCGCTGAAGATGGTGGGCGACCACCCGGTCAGCGTTGCGCTGCACACGGACGTCGTGGTCGACGTGACCGTGTCGGTCGTGGGTGAGAGCGTCTAAGGACGTGCCGCCTTGCCGGCGCGCTGCGCCGGCTGAAGCACCGCAAGGAAGAAAGGCAGGAGCCCCGGCTCCTGCCTTTTTTTGTTGCCCGCTTGTCTTTGCCTGCCCGGTCGCCAAATGTCCGGCGAAGTGCGTCCTCCCGCCGTTATAATGCCTCCCCATGAACGCGCCCGTCGCCGACCCCCAACTCGAGAACCTCAAAGTCCCGCCGCATTCCATCGAAGCCGAGCAATCGGTGCTGGGTGGCCTGCTGCTGGACAACGCCGCCTGGGACCGCATTGCGGACTTCATTTCCGAGGCGGATTTCTATCGTTTTGACCACCGGATGATCTTCCAGAGCATCGCCCGGTTGATCTCGGCCACCAAGCCGGCCGACGTGATCACGGTCTATGAAATGCTGCAGGTCGCCGGCAAGGCCGAGGAGGTGGGCGGGCTGGCCTACCTGAATTCGCTGGCGCAGAACACGCCCAGCGCGGCCAATATCCGCCGCTACGCGGAGATCGTGCGTGAGCGCTCGGTGCTGCGCAAGCTGGTGACGGCGGCCGACGATATCGCCTCGGCCGCGTTCGCGCCCAAGGGCCGCGAGGTGCGCGAGCTGCTGGATGAGGCCGAGTCCAAGGTTTTTGCGATTGCCGAAGAAGGCTCGCGCGGCCAGAAGGGTTTCCAGGAAATCCAGCCGCTGCTGACCCAGGTGGTCGAGCGCATCGACGAGCTGTACCACCGCGATTCCACCACCGACGTCACCGGCGTGCCGACCGGCTTCATCGACCTGGACAAGATGACCAGCGGCATGCAGCCGGGCGACCTGATCATCGTGGCCGGCCGCCCGTCGATGGGCAAGACCGCGTTCTCGCTGAACATCGGCGAGCATGTGGCAGTGGAGCAGGGCCTGCCGGTGGCAGTGTTCTCGATGGAAATGGCGGGCACCCAGCTGGCCATGCGTATGCTCGGCTCGGTAGGCCGCCTCGACCAGCACCGGCTGCGCACTGGCCGCCTGCTGGATGAAGACTGGCCGCGGCTGACGCATGCGATCCAGCGCATGAACGACACCCAGCTGTTCATCGACGAAACTCCGGCGCTGAACCCGATGGAGCTGCGTGCCCGTTCGCGGCGCCTGGCGCGCCAGTGCGGGCAGCTTGGCCTGATCATCATCGATTACCTCCAGCTGATGTCAGGTTCGGGCGGCGGCGAGAACCGCGCCACGGAGATTTCAGAAATCTCCCGTTCGCTCAAGGGTCTGGCCAAGGAACTCAACTGTCCGGTGATTGCACTGTCGCAGCTGAACCGAAGCCTGGAACAGCGTCCCAACAAGCGTCCGGTGATGTCCGACCTGCGCGAATCCGGCGCTATCGAACAGGATGCCGACGTGATCCTGTTCATCTACCGCGACGAAGTCTATAACGCAGACTCCCAGGACAAGGGCACGGCCGAGATCATTATCGGCAAGCAGCGTAACGGCCCGATCGGCACGGTGCGCCTGACCTTCCTGGGCCAGTTCACCAAGTTCGACAACTTCAGCGGCGGCCCGGCTTTCTTCGACAACGATACCTGACGAAGTCAAGCCAGCCTGCAATCGTCCGTGCGGCGCCGTCTTGTTTGCGCCAAATTCGCGGGCAATGTCCCAGTAACCCTGTAAAATATTGCGCTTTGATGACAGTCGCCACCCGCGACTGTCATGCAACGCGTCCGCTCAATCCTGCAACACAATCAGCAGCGTCACCACGCTGCCACAAGGAACATTCCATGTTCGGCCGATTCATGCCCACGGAGGGCAAGTTCTTCGAATATTTCAACCAGCATGCCGACTGCGCGGTGACCGCCGCCCATGAGCTCCAGGCACTGGTCAACGACTTGCCCAACGCCGAGGCCCATGCCCGCCGCGTCCAGGCCACTGAAAAGAAGGCCGACCGGATCACGCACGACACCATCGACCTGCTGCACAAGACCTTCATCACGCCGCTGGATCGCGACGAGATCCACAAGCTCATCACGACCATGGACGACATCCTGGATCTGATGGAAGACGTGGCCGAGACCATCTCGCTGTACGACGTGACCAACCTGACCGACGAAGCGCTGCGCCTGGCGGCCATCTGCGTGCAGTGCTGCGACCAGGTCAAGATCGCGGTGGGCCTGCTCGAGGACATGGGCAATGCCAGCACCATCCTGAAGACCGCCCAGCAGATCGACCAGCTTGAATCTGAAGCCGACCGCGTGATGCGCTCGGCGATGTCCAAGCTGTTCCGCGACGAGACCGACGTCAAGCGCCTGATCAAGCTGAAGGCCATCTACGAACAGCTCGAGACGATCACCGACAAGTGCGAGGACGTCGCCAACATCATCGAAGGCATCGTCCTGGAAAACGCCTGAGGCGGCAATCGGCATGCAGACCATACAAATGAGCCTGTGGGTGATCGCCTTGCTGGTGGCGCTCGCGCTGCTGTTCGACTTCATGAACGGCTTCCACGACGCGGCCAACTCGATCGCCACGGTGGTGTCCACCGGCGTGCTCAAGCCGCACCATGCGGTGGCAATGGCGGCGATGTGCAACGTCGTCGCAATCTTTGTCTTTCACCTGAAGGTGGCGGCCACGGTGGGGACCGGCACCATCGACGTCAATATCGTCGACCACTACGTGATATTCGGGGCCCTGGTCGGGGCGATCGCCTGGAACGTCATCACCTGGTATTACGGCATCCCGTCGTCGTCGTCGCATGCGCTGATCGGCGGGCTGGTGGGTGCGGCGGTGGCCAAGGCCGGCACGGGCGCGCTGGTGGGCAGCGGCCTGCTGAAGACCGTGGCGTTCATCCTGGTCTCGCCGTTGCTGGGCTTCCTGCTCGGTTCGCTGATGATGGTGATGGTGGGCTGGACCTTCTTCCGCACGCCGCCGTCGCGGGTGGACCGCTGGTTCCGCCGGCTGCAGCTGGTTTCGGCCTCGCTGTACAGCCTGGGCCACGGCGGCAATGACGCGCAGAAGACCATCGGCATCATCTGGATGCTGCTGATTGCCAGCGGCCATGTGGTCGCCGGCGGCCAGCCGCCGACCTGGGTGATCGTCAGCTGCTACGTGGCCATCGGCATGGGCACGCTGTTCGGCGGCTGGCGGATCGTGCGCACCATGGGCCAGAAGATCACCAAGCTCAAGCCGGTCGGCGGCTTCTGCGCCGAGACGGGCGGGGCGATTACGCTGTTCTTTGCCTCGGCGCTGGGCGTGCCGGTATCGACCACGCATACCATCACCGGCGCCATCGTCGGCGTCGGCTCGGCGCAGAAGATGTCGGCGGTGCGCTGGGGCGTGGCCGGCAATATCGTCTGGGCCTGGGTGCTGACGATCCCGGCGTCGGCCTTCATGGCGGCGATCGCATGGTGGATCGGGCGGCATATCCTGTAAGGCAGGGGCCGCCGTACCAACAAGAAGCCAGGCTGATGCCTGGCTTTTTGTTTGGGCGCTTCACTGGTTGGCGAAGGCCGCGATGGGATCGTCGTCTACCCCAAGCGGTGCCGAGGCCGGCGCCGGCTCAGGCAGCGGTGGCGCGGCCGGGGCTGCCACTGGCGCGGGCGGCTGGTTGACCGCCGCGACCACGCGGCGCGCGCCGTTGTAGCGCGAGGCCCAGTAAGGCTTGCCCATGTCTTCGAGACGGACCGTGCCGCCGGACGACGGTGCATGGACAAAGCGGTTCTGTCCGACGTAGATGCCCACGTGCGAATTGGCGCGGCCGGTGGTGTTGAAGAACACCAGGTCGCCGGATGCCACTTCGCTGCGGTCCAGCGAGCTGCCGCGGACGCCCATCGCCTCGGTGGTGCGCGGCAGGTTCACATTGGCCGCGCGCGACACCACGTAGCGCACCAGCCCGCTGCAGTCGAAGCCGGAGTCCGGTGTATTGCCGCCGTAGCGATAGGGTGTGCCGACCAGGGACATCGCCTGGATCGAAATCTCTTCCAGTCCGGCGCTGGGGTCGATCATGGGTTTGCCCGGCGTCCGCGGCAGGCCGGCGTGGCGCGAAGACGGGGAACTGGCGCAGGCCGCCAGCAGCAGGGCGGTGGCGCAGAGCAGCGGCAGCCGGACCTGGGCAAGCAGGCCCTGCGCACGCAGTGGATGGGTAGGGATTCGGGTACGGCGCAATGGCATCCTGGGTTTCCGGTCGCCGGCCTGCCGGCGCACCGGAAGCCTTGCCGCTACCAGCGTAGCTGGGCGTTGCGCGTACCGGTGCTGACCTTGATGGACTTGGCCTGGCCCTTGTAACTGGCCTCGATATTGTAGCTGCCTTCGGGCGCACGTATCAGGCAGCGCGGGCCGGCGGCGCGGAAGCTGGCGACTTCCTGCCCGTCGCGCATCAGCCGGACTGCCACGTCCGACAGGAATTCACCGTTCGCACCCTGGGTGAACAGGATGCCCATGTTGAAGTCCTTTTCCTTCGCGGCCAGCGCCTGGCGCTCGTCCTCGGCGACACCGCCGCAGACGTAGCTGACCGGGCCCATGGTGCGGATCACCATTTCTTCGGCGGCGGCATGGGCCGGGCGCCAGCTGGCGGCCAGCGCCATGCCGGCGGCTGCCAGCATGGCCAGTGCAAGGCGCTGCCTGTGCTGGCTGCGGGCGACGGCAGGCGCATGCCCGCCGGGCAGATGCTGGGTATTCATCGACGCCTCCAGTGGGGATGCGGGGCAACGGCAAACATGGGGCCATCATAGCCCCAAAGTGCTTGCCGTTGACGACGGCGCTCAGGCGCTGCGGGCGCGCCCCGCCACCGGCAGGGCGC